>NZ_JBKJUM010000133.1:0-46681 GCF_046590655.1 Daejeonella sp. | reverse complement strand
AAACATCTACTCTTCCCTGACTTGCTCGTTTGATCTGCTTATTTAATTATTAGGATTGGAATGCTTACATTATGTCTCACGGTCTCCACCGTCGTTCCGAATATTAGGTCACTTATGCCCTTGTGGCCATGCGCTCCCATTACCAGGAGATCCAGATTTTTAGTTTCAACCAGTTGAGAAATTGCTTTCGAAGCAACTCCGTATCCAATGGCGATCTCTGCATCATAACCAAGTTCTTTTAAGTTAAGCTGATATTTTTCCAAGTTATTGGTATCACTTTGTGTTTCGTGATCAAGTACTATCTCACCATGGAAACGTGCGCCCGCAGTTTCTACAATGTGTATCATCACATACTTAGCATCTTTGCCGCCCTGAATCAATGCGTGGCGAATAGTATTTATATCCTTCTTAGAAAAATCAACAGTGATTCCGATCATCTTATATTGTATGCTTTCGATGTTGCCAATTTCCAAAGCACCGCCATGCGGCACATTAGATAAACTTCCGCTGTGTTTCTTATACAATGGAACGAATATCACATATAATAATAACACACTAACGCTCATTATAACTGGTATTACGAACACATAAATTAGCCACACATCTTCGCCCCCGCTTAGCCAATTTGTAACTTCCTGAATCACAAGCTTGACATTTAGTCCTACAATTATAAGTGCGCTTAACCATGCGAGGATCTTAACCCATGGTTTTATAACATATTCCTTCATCGCTTTGTTATCGGAATTAAAATGTATCAAAGGAATAATAGCAAATCCAAGCTGTAAACTTAATACCACCTGGCTCAATACCAGAAGACTTCCAAGCGCTTCTTCGCCGAAATATACTATCGTAAAAAATGCTGGAATAATTGCCAGTAGACGAGTTAATAGTCGCCTTATCCAGGGCTGAATACGTAGATTGAGATGACCCTCCATAACAATCTGCCCGGCTAGGGTTCCAGTTATGGTTGAGCTTTGTCCGGATGCAATCAGTGCTATAGCAAAAAGAGTTGGGGCTACAGAACCAAAAATATTATCCAGTAGCATATATGCATCCTGAATCTCCGCAACTTCATACAGACCATTTTTATAAAAAGCCGTAGCAGCTAGAATTAGTATGGCCGCATTTACGAAAAATGCGAGGTTGAGCGCAATAGTGGTGTCAATAAGATTAAATTTTAGCGCGTCTTTTATCCCCTTGGTGGTACGATCGATCTTTCTTGTTTGGACTAGAGAAGAGTGCAGGTATAAATTATGGGGCATTACGGTAGCACCAATAATTCCTATGGCGATATATAACGCGTTGCCCGATAAAATTGATGGTTTAAATCCTGACAATACTTCACCCAGTATAGGTTTTACAATAAACATCTCTGTCAGAAAAGAAATACCGACTATAAATACCATGGAAACAATAAATACTTCCATCATCCGCATCCCTTTATTCATTAGAAAAAGTAACAGGAACGTATCCAGAATGGTGATAGACACACCCCAGATGAGGGGCAATCCAAAAAGCAAGTTCAGACCTATAGCCATTCCAATTATTTCGGCAAGATCGCAGGCGATTATGGCGATCTGAGCTAAAACATATAAAGGATAATTGATGTACTTCGGGTAGGCGTTTCGGGATGCCTGCGCCAGATCGAGTCCTCTTACTATACCTAAACGGGCGCTAAGGGACTGTAACAAAAGTGCAATTAGATTCGACATAAGCAACACCCAAATAAGCTTATAACCAAATTGGCTTCCCCCTGCAATATCGGTCGCCCAGTTACCCGGATCCATGTACCCTACGCTTACCAGATAAGCCGGACCTATAAATGCCATTAGTTTTCTCCACCCGGTTTTCCCGGATGTGACTACAGAGCCGTGTACTTCACTCAAAGATTCGTCGTTCTTGCTCATAAAATCACTAAAATATTTTTAGCCACTTCGCGACTAATTGTTACTTCTGTTTTTCCATCGACCCCCAGGATTATGGACCCATCGAACTCCACGAGCTCGGCAATGATTATTTTAGTCCCAAGTGTCAGCCTAAGTTTCTCAAGATGTTTAAGAAAGACAGATGAATGTTCATTTACACCCGAAATTGTGCCGCCTTGCCCTTCCTTCATTTCGGCGACCTTCAGAAGCTTCTTATGCATGAAATTACCGATTCTGTCTGGGATAGGGTCACCATGTGGATCAGCGGCCGGGTTTCCGAGGAAGTCATCCAGCCGATCAATCAGAGCAGCGGAATTAATATGTTCCAGTTCCTCAGCAATGTCGTGCACTTCATCCCATTTAAATCCAAGCTTTTCTACTAGAAAAACCTCCCATAAGCGGTGCTTTCGGATGATGTTCACGGCAGCCTTTGCACCAATATCCGTTAACGTTACTCCCTTGTATTTAATATAGTTGATCAGTTTTTTGTCGGCAAGTTTCTTGAGCATATCAGTTACTGATGCGGCTTTAGTGTTTGTTACTTCGGCTATGGCATTAGTGCTGACCTCAGTTTTATTTTGATCACTTAAATGATAGATGGCTTTGAGGTAATTTTCTTCTGTGAATGAATGCATAAAATAATAAATTAAGCAAACCTAATTAAAAATTTAGATTAATCTAAATTGAGATTAAAAATATGTGCAATAAATTTAAGCGTTTTTTAAAATAAAATTTGGTTGCATGGGGAAAAACTCTATTTTTGAACAAGTATGGCTGTAGAACTTGATAAGATAGATTTTAAAATTCTGAAGATTCTTCAGGAAAATGGGCGAATTACAAATTTGCAGCTATCCCATGACGTGGGATTGTCACCGGCTCCAACGCTCGAACGGGTTAGGAAATTAGAACAGGCACATTACATAAAAAGCTACCACGCCTTGGTGGACGAAGAGCTTTTAGGCCTGGGCATAAAGACATTTATTCAGATCCAACTGGATTTCCATAAAAATAATACTATTCAGGTTTTTCTCGAGGAAATCGCAGCTATTAAAGAAATTACAGAATGTCATCACGTTACAGGGCAGTGCGATTTTCTTTTGAAAGTTTACGTGAAAGATATTAAATCTTATGAACGAGTTATTATGGACAAGATCAGCAGGATCTCGGTTGTTAAAACCTTCCAGACAATGATGATCATGTCTACAAATAAAAAAGAGCCAGCAGTACCATTGGAATACTAAATGAGCGAATAAATTTGATAGTTGCCTAAAGATCTTGGAAGTTGAATAAAGGAAAAGTCATAAAACACTGTTCCATTGCTTATTTGATTTGTTCCCAACGGGCTCATTTGCTAATTAACCAACCTGCCAATCAATTCCCGTCTTTCCCTCTTTCTCCAAAATTTCATTTACTCTACTAAAATGTCCATTACCAAAAAAGCCTTTGTGAACTGAGAAAGGAGAGGGGTGAGCAGAGATCAAAACATGATGCTTATTTGGGTCGATCAGGGCTGATTTTGCCTGTGCGTATTTACCCCAGAGAAGAAATATAATTCCTGATCTTTGTTCGGCAAGTGTTTGGATGACCTTGTCGGTAAACACTTCCCAGCCTTGTTTTTGGTGGGAGCCTGGTTTGTTAGCCCCAACTGTTAAGGTGGCATTCAAAAGCAGCACGCCCTGGTCTGCCCACTTGGTAAGGTTGCCATGGCTGGGATATTTGAAATCTTTAAACTCAGTCAATAGTTCTTTAAAAATATTCTGCAGGGAAGGGGGGAATTGCATGCCTTTTTGTACGGAAAAAGAGAGCCCATGTGCCTGATTGGGCTTGTGATATGGATCCTGGCCCAGGATTACGACCTTGACTTTATCAAAAGGGGTATGTGCAAATGCACTGAAAATATCCTTGCTTTCCGGATATATAGTGCGACTAGCAGTTTTCTCGGTTTTCAGGAAGCTACGAAGGTTTATCATGTAAGATTTTTCAAATTCATCCTGCAGGACTTTCTTCCAGCTCTCCTCAAGTTGACCAGACATAATTTCTAAGATAGATATTGGTTAAACGCTCAAATAAACGGATATTTGCAGCAAATTTAACAGATAACAAGACAATGCCTAATTTTATAAGATTGATTATTGCATCCATCGTGTTGGGTGCAGCAGTAACATTAATGGTTTACGGATACTGGGGATGGGGTATACCTTTAGTTTTCGTTGCTATATTAATCGGAGTAACTTTTTTATTTAACGAAAAGATGCTTATTGCTCAGTACTTTCTGAGAAAAGATAAAATGGATCACGCTGCTGTATGGCTTGCGAAAATTACCAACTATGAAACAGAACTGTTCAAAGGACAGCATGGGTATTATAACTTGTTATTAGGCCTTGTCGAATCTAGAAAAGCACCCCTTCAATCAGAAAAATATTTTAAAAGGGCTATAAGCCTCGGCATGACTATGGACCATAATATTGCGCTGGCGAAACTCAGCCTGGCAGGTATTGCTATGGCAAAGCGAAACAAACGTGAAGCTACTGTGTATCTCCAGGAAGCGAAAAAGGCAGATAAAAATAAATTACTTGCTGATCAGATCAAAATGATGAAAGAGCAGATGGGGCAGATGGATAGGACTGTGGTGCAGCAGAGAGGGAACGCAAGGAGATTTTAACAAAATTGAAAGTTGACGGTCGCCAGTTGACAAGTTGTTTTGAAAGTTGACATTTTACGGATGTCATCATATCGGTTATTTCATGGCCTTGTTTCAGCAAACACCTTTCACCTCTCCACTCGATTAAACCATTCCATTACACTCTCTTTCGAAGGCATCGCAATCTCCAGCTTCATCTTCTTACGCATTCCGCCAAGGTCGTTAAACACTTTATTTGGGTTGCCTGCCTTTAATTCTTCTGCTGTCTTATAACCCATTTTATTCAGAACGGGAACCCATTCAGCCGGAACACCCAGGGATGTAAATTCATGTGCAGAAATCATTTTTGTCTTTTTTTCTGGCCTCATTTGTGGGAAAAATAGTACTTCCTGAATCGTACTTTGATCAGTCATGAGCATTACCAGTCGATCGATACCAATTCCCAGGCCTGATGTCGGCGGCATACCATATTCAAGGGCACGCAAGAAATCCTCGTCCATGGCCATTGCCTCTTCATCACCCCGGCCTGCAAGAAGCAACTGATCTTCGAGGCGTTGACGCTGATCGATGGGGTCATTAAGTTCTGTATAAGCATTGGCAATTTCCTTGCCCATAACGAATAATTCGAATCGTTCCACAAGTCCCTCTTCACTGCGATGTTTTTTAGCAAGTGGGGTCATCTCAATGGGATAATCGGTTATGTATGTAGGCTGTATAAGGTGAGATTCCACTTTTTCGGAAAAGATTTCGTCGATCAATTTTCCTCTTCCCATCGTCGCGTCAGTTTCGATCCTCAACTCTTTACAGGTTGTCCTTAGAGTATCTTCATCCATTTTAGAAACATCGATGCCGGTATGTTTCTTAATCGAATCATACATTGAAAGTTTTTCATAAGGACCTGCAAAATCAATTTCGTGTTGGCCAACTTTGATGGTTGCCTGGCCATGTATAGCTATTGCAATCTTTTCAAGGCACTCTTCAACCATACCCATCATCCAGATATAGTCTTTATAGGCTACATAGATTTCCATAGAGGTAAACTCCGGATTATGAGTTCGGTCCATGCCTTCGTTTCGGAACATTTTGCCGAATTCATAAACCCCATCAAACCCTGCTACAATTAGCCGTTTCAGGTACAATTCGTTCGCAATACGCAGATATAAGGGCATGTCTAAAGCATTATGATGCGTATTAAAGGGCCTTGCGGCTGCACCACCATGAATTGGCTGCAGGATTGGAGTTTCTACTTCCATCCATCCCTGGTTATCAAAATAGTTCCGCATGGTGTTAATTACCTTCGATCGGTGCTGGAAGATTTTTTTAAACTCAGGATTTACGGTAAGATCGACATAACGCTGGCGATAACGCATCTCCGGATCAGTAAATCCATCATAAATATGTCCCTCATCATCCCGCTTTACAATGGGCAGCGGTTTTAGCGACTTCGCCAGTATCTTCATTTCACTTACGTGAATTGAAATCTCGCCAGTCTTGGTTGTAAAAACATATCCTTTGACACCAATGAAATCGCCAATGTCTAATAGTTTTTTAAACACAGTATTATAAAGAGTTTTATCTTCTCCGGTACAAATTTCATCCCTGTTAAGATATGCCTGAATTCGCCCGGTTGAGTCTTGAAGTTCAGCAAATGAGGCGCTCCCCATTATCCGACGGCTCATTATCCGACCAGCAAAACTGACGCTTTTATAGGATGTTTTATTACGTTCGTAATTGTCCTTAATATCCTTTGCATTTACATTTACCTCAAATGCTTCAGGCGGATAAGGATTAATCCCCAGTTTGCGAAGTTCAGTCATTGCCTCTCGGCGTAAAATTTCCTGTTCAGATAACCCGTTGCTCATTATTGTATTTGAATTTGTGCAAAAGTAAAGATTTTGAGGGAATTTGGGCTAGAGTTGAAATTGGAATATTGAAAGGGAGGGAGGAAATTTACTTACAGCGTTAGGTTTGACAGCTAACTACCAAAAACCGTTAACTAAATAATTACTACCGTTCCTCCAACTTAATCATTTCAAGTCAGTTGCACAGTTACTTTTGTTGTATAATCTTAAGATTTTTTATCTATCTATGATGATATGCCTGGTTTATCATCAGCGGCCGAAACGATTGGGGCGTTTCGCCGCTTTTTTATCTCCGCCAAATAAGCTAAATTCAATTATTATACGAGTCGCTTAAATATCTCTCATCATCTGCCGTGAAAAGGAAATATTACAAGTATCTGATTTACATTTTTTTGTCTGTTGGAACAGGTGTCATTGCTATTTATAGTTTCCGGTTAAATGTACCTTCGTTTGCATACAACTCGTTCAGTGCAAATAATATTGATCCAAGAGACTCCATACTTGTGATCATTTTGAATAAAAAGGCTTTTAAGTCTCGACTATCTGATCCGAAAAATTCCATTGAAATTGCAGACAGTGCGCTAAGGATAGCTCAGCGAATAAATTATCTCCCTGGCATAGCCGAGTCCTATCGGATAAAGGGAGTGGGCTTTGCCTATTTAGAAAATAATTCATTATCAATGAAGAATTACATCGAAGCATTGCGATGTTTCAAACAACTGAATGATGATAAGAAAATTGCGAGAACTTACAATAATATTGGCACCTTATATAAGCACAATGATCCTGATAAGGCACTGCGCTATTTTAATACTGCTTTTCAGATAGCCCAAAAGGTAAAGGACGAAGAACTAATTGGCGGAATATATTTTAATATCGCCTTGGCGTATTCCAAAAAATTAGAATACGATAAATCGCTGCAATATTTGGAACGTAGCTATGAAATTTTCCGGAAACTTAAGGACACCGTATCGATGGTGATTTATCTGCAAAATACCGGACGGGTTTACTATCGTCTGAATCAGATTGATCTGGCGAAATCCCGATTGATTCAGGCGATTCAAATGGCAAAGGATCTTAAATTATATACAACGCTAGGTAGCTGCTATTTATCTCTATCGTATATTTATTTGGATCAGAATGAGTTTAGTTTAGCTGACTCTGCAATTTCAGTAGGCTTGAATTATTCTAAAAAAGTAGATAGTCGAAGCATGGATAATGACTTTGTGCGGTTATCATACGACTTAGAATTGAAAAGAAAGAATTATGAAAAAGCTATAAAATACCTTTCACTAGCCTATCATAATGACAGTTTGGTATTAAACCAAAATCTCTCTTCGAATATTGATTTTAATTCCCGGCATTATCTACAGCAGCAGAAAATTCAGGAAAGTGAACTGATAATTGCAAGGCAGAAATATAGAGAGGCTACTTCAAAATGGATAAGCAGTTTAAGTCTTTTGGTAGTATTGTTACTAGTAATCGGTGCACTCTTATACAATTCCTGGAAAGAAAAAAATAGAAAACGCAGGGAATTTGCTGACCAGAGTACTATCACGACACTGGAGCAGAAAGCGTTACAAGCAATGATGAACCCTCACTTTGTATTTAATGTAATGAACTCGATTCAACACTTCATTAATATGGCCGATGTCAAAAGTGCTAATCAGGTTCTTTCAGGATGTGCCCGGCTTGCGAGAAAACATCTTGAAATCTGTATGAACGGTACCATATCTGTTCAAGAGGAATTGGCTTACCTCATTTTATATCTGTCGCTGGAGAAGGTAAGATTTCCAGATAAAATGGAATATGAAATCACCATCGATGAAAATATTGATACTGAGGAGATAATCATTCCCTCAATGCTTGTACAACCTTTCCTTGAAAATGCTATCTGGCATGGAATTATGCCTATGGTGGAAGGAGGTATTGTAAAATTGAAATTCCATCTGGAAGATTCAGATCTCGTGATAAGGATTATAGATAATGGGATAGGAATCAACAATTCTGCTCATATAACTAAAGCTGGGCATATTAGCAGGGGAATGGATCTAATACGGGAAAGAGTGAGTTTGTTAAACAAGCTTAGCAAACGGCATATATTTATACACCAGCAACAAACAGGTCATTTTGGAACCGAAGTCCTGATAAGAATTCCAACATAAAAAAAGGGAGTCTTTCGACTCCCTTTCCACTCATCTCTAAAACTTTCCACTAAACAATAAATGGGTCTACTATTCCTAAAACCTGGCCCATTGTTAAAGGTTCATCAAATGACTCGGTTGCAGCGTTGAAGCTGATCGCCTGGCCGTTGATGCCTGTGATCTTAATTCCTGCCTGAGTATCCAGTTCTTCACCATCATATGAAGGTTGAACCGCTGCTAGGCCGATACCGTTATCTTTACCTGTAATCCAAGGTTTAACATTCGCGCCACGTGCTTTGCGCATTTGACGGACCTTAGCTGCATGTCGCGCTTCTACTGAATGTATATTCAGAGCCGCGGTCAATAAGGCACCTTGTCTTAATAGATTCGGAGCCTGACCTTTATATGCTCTTACACCAGTATCTTCAAAAACCTGTGCTACAGCTAGAAAAATGTCATAATTAGTAAACACTGTTGCGAATGGTCCTGTACCTGATCCATTACCTGCAGAAAAATCAAATGTCGGTTTGGCAACAGGAGTTTTTCCTAAACCCTGTAATGCTTTACGAAGGAATGCCACATGCTGGGTTTCGTGATCACGAATAACAGTGATTGCTCCCAAAGAGGCACCAGCTGGAATTAGACCAGGAGCTGCTACTCCTCTTACATAAAATTCTGCTTCCAGATACTCAAGAGTGAGGGCATATTGAAATACTTGCTCAACAGTTGCCGTTGTCTGACCATATGCTGTCTTGAACATAGATCCAATAGCAAATGGAAGAGATGCTGCGGCAACTTTGCTTCCGAAGTTGAAGAAATCCTTCATGGCTTTTCTTCTCGGATTCAATCGTTCGTAGACTTCACCGTCCACTTTTTCAATTTCGTCTAATATATTTAAAATGTTCATGTCTGTTTAATTAAGTAGTTGGTAAATCGTTAGCGTTTATTTTGGTTTTAACAAATGCTGATGCTATCCCTAACACTTCCAAAGGCATACGGGATTTATCGAGCCCGTCGGCATCGAGTACTTCATTGTTAGCAAAAGAATTTGGGGTGAGCAACTCGCGGATTACTGCAGCATGTCTGGCTTCTACCGAAACAATTTTACCTGCAACTGTTAAATAACCTGCATCTCTAAGTAAAAATCCAGCACCGTTGTAAGCAGAAACACCCAGATCTTCAAATGCCTTCGCGGTACCCAAAACACTTGTTCTATCGGCAAAATTGATTGACGAGAAATTTACTTCAAGTCCACCGATTGCGCTGGTTCCTAATACATTCTTAAAAAATTCCCGGTGTGCAACTTCATGATCACGAATGTCAATAAGTATGTCTTTCTCAGCTTGAGTAGCGCCAGTGTAAAATGAACTTGCAACTTGCACATAAAATGCAGCTTCTAACTGCTCCAATGCATAAGCGTAATTCAGGATACCTATGTCGCCACTTCCAAGATACACGCCGGATTCAAGTTTGTCTTTTTTACATCCAGCGGCAACCAAGGCAATCCCTGCTGCACCAGCACCTGCAAAGCGCAAGAAGGAGCGACGCTCTACTTTAGACGAAAAGAAATCTTGCTCTTTTAGTAAAGCCTGATCCTCCGATTTTGTTGAGTTTTTCATATTCATAGGTTTTAATTTTGTCCGCAAACCTGCTTTTCTTAATCGTTATACAGGTTCGATCTCTTTTGGGTTATAATTGAATACTGTTGATTGGCTATATGTACGACAATATTTTAAGAGTGGTTTTTCGATCTTTACAACTTTTAGGAATGTTGCATTACTGCCTATGATAATACTTATAGAAATATTTTTCGATAAATGTGCTTTATGCTATGTTTGTTTATGGGTTTAGAGAAGCTAGACAACTTCATTGAAGCACTAATATTTGCTTCTGAAAAAAGTATAGGCGTGGATGAAATAGGACAGGTGATGGAAGGAGCCCAGTTGAAAAAATTAAAGTCAGAGAAGATAAAGTCGATTATAGACGACATCCGTCGTAAATATGATTCGCTTGATCTGGCTCTGGAACTGGTTTTTATCAACGGTGGGTACCAGTTTCTCACCCGTAAAGAATATTACCCGGTGATCAACCAGCTCCAAATCCAGCGCTCGAAGAAAAAGCTAAGCCAAGCTGCACTTGAAACGCTTGCTATCGTTGCCTATAAACAGCCAATAGCTAAACTTGAGATCGAGCAAATACGTGGCGTAAACTGTGATTACACGGTTCAAAAGCTTTTAGAAAGGGAGCTGATTACTATTTTGGGGAAAGCTGACACCGTGGGAAGGCCAATATTATATGGAACTAGCAGCCTTTTTATGGATTATTTCGGAATTAATTCCACTTTAGACCTGCCTCAATTGTCAGATATCCAAATAGAAAGCAATACAATAGGGCACCCCAAAGATTAGGATTTATTAAATTTTCAAAAGAAGTCTTTTAAAGTCAAAAACTTCCTATTTTTATATTCATAAATCAAAACGAAGTATAATTGCTAGAGATGATAACGTCAATAAAAGCGCCAATAGCCAGGGATACTTTTAGAAGTTCCCTAGATCCGAGGAAGAGGGTTCAGGATGACGACGACGAAGATGATGATGAACTGAACTACAAAAAGCCTGTCATTGACGACGAAGATGATGATGATTTT
This sequence comes from Daejeonella sp., assembly GCF_046590655.1. Lineage (GTDB taxonomy): Bacteria > Bacteroidota > Bacteroidia > Sphingobacteriales > Sphingobacteriaceae > Daejeonella. The sequence goes on along the minus strand of NZ_JBKJUM010000133.1, from coordinate 35,462 downwards.
GATCTTCCTTTGGACGATGATATTAAGGGATTTGACGAGTACAATGATGATGAGGAGGAAGACGATTTTTAAGAATTTATTATTGTAATATTTAGGGCATTCAGTAAAAAGCTGAATGCTTTTTTATGTAGTTAAATATGATTATAAAAGAAGTGGCTGATGCGAGGAGTGCTCATGAGTTTTTGGACGTGGCGAGACGAATATACGAAAGTGATAAAACCTGGGTTTGTCCGCTGGATAAGGACTTAATCGCAGTATTTGATCCTAACCTAAATGTTTTTCACAGCCACGGCTCCATAACAAGATGGGTTTTGAGGTCGGATGATGGGAAATTAATAGGACGTATTGCTGCATTTATCAATGAGGATAAAGCTTACCAGGCAGCGCAGCCGACTGGCGGTGTAGGTTTCTTCGAATGCATAAATGACCAAAATGCCGCCGGGCTATTGTTTGATACTGCGCAGGCATGGCTTGCAGCAAGGGGAATGAGGGCCATGGACGGACCTATAAATTTCGGCGAAAATGATAGTTTCTGGGGGCTATTGATCGAAGGGTTTACTACCCCTTCTTATGGAATGAATTACAATCATTATTATTATCAAAAGCTCTTTGAAGATTATGGGTTTAAGATATTATATGAACAAATCACTAATCATCTGGATGTGAATAAGCCGTTTCCGGAGCGTTTTACAAAGATCGCTACGTGGGTATCTAACAAACCTGGATATACATTTAAAAATCTTGAAGCATTTAAGCTCGAAAAATTCGCCGCTGATTTTGTTGAAATTTATAATGATGCCTGGAAGGATTTTGAAAACTTCGTTCCATTAAACGTTAAAAAAGCCCTCGAAGCTTTTAACAAGATGAAAGCAGTGATGGACGAAAAACTCATCTGGTTCGCTTATGTAAATAATGAGCCAGCGTCCGTTATCGTAATGCTGCCCGATGCCAATCAAATGATCAGGAATTTTAATGGAAAGTTGGGAATTATTCAAAAACTCCAATTCGTTTACAGACGTTGGATAGGAGTTACCCGTATGAGAGCTGTAGTAATGGGTACTAAACAGGCATTTCAAAAACACGGATTGGAGTCAGTACTATTCATAAAGCTTAAGGAATATGTAATACCTTTAAATCAATACAAAGAGCTTGAACTTTCATGGGTGGGCGATTTTAATGATAAAATGTTGGCAATTCACGAAGCGGCAGGTGCAACTTTTGGGAAAAGGCATGCTACGATGAGGAAGGTGTTTGAGACCCAATAGCTATGAGATTGACAATTGACCAGGATGGTTGACGGCAGACAAATTCAGATGACGGTTAACATCCATATATTAAAGACTGCCTGGCTGCTGCTTTAGATCAATGATTGTTTCACAATGAACTGAAATTGTGGCCTCTGTAATAAAAGTTATATTCGGTATGGGGTGAAAGTAGTTACTGTCTACTGTTATTAGATCTTAACCGTCCTAAGCTCTTCATACAAATCTATAATCCTTTTTTGAAGGTCGATAACTTCTTTTTCTCTTTCAGCTACTTTTTTACTCAGTTCATCCAATTCCGAAGTGTATTTTTCCTGGCTTTCCGCGTCGTTGAATGTTAGTAACTGAACGACACTCATGTCGAAGAGTTTTGAAATCTGCTCAAGGCGAGATAAATTTACATCGGTGATGCCAGTTTCTATTTTAGAGAACGCAGGAATCGATATCTCCAGTCGTTTTGCAACATCTTCCTGGCTCCAGCTCTTTTGATGCCTCAATAATCTAATTTTTTTCCCTAATGTCTTCATCGTATTGTTAATTAATTATCTCGAACCAATAATGTCAGCCTATACATCGCTTATTTTGTAAAAATAGCTATATAGCTTTCTAATTTTTAAGTAATTGATTCAAAAACCTTTCCAATATTTAGGAATTATGATTATTGTTTAAATTAATTACGAAAACAAATATTTGCAATAGAGAAAAAAAAAGAAAACGGTCATTCAGCACAAACCAAATTTACGCCTCTTAGGGCTTTGAATGCCGAAGTTTATAGATAAATGACATTGCGGGATCAAGCGCAGAAGGTCAATAGCAACATTAATTTAACATCTTATTAATATAAAATAATATTTTCGATCTATTATTTAGAAAAAATTTGACAATCAAATGTAGATAATGTTATTTCAAACGAATTAATTTTTCGTCTACTATAATATACAATCACGCTGAATCATGAGATTTCGATTGAAATTTTGCTGCTATCCAGTTACTCTGATTCTTATGGGAGATATAGTTCAGGCCATTTGCTTTAGATTTATTAGTAATTATGTCCAAATCTGGATTCTCATAAAAGCCACTGAAGAAAATGATTCCACCGGGCGACAAAACTTCTGCATACCGGTCTATTTGATCCAAAAGAATATTCCGATTAATATTCGCAAGGATAATATTAAAAGTTGCATTTGGAATTGCTTCTTTTGATCCGCAAAGAGGGGAGATGTTAGTCACTTTATTGAGAGTAGAATTTTCTTTAGTACTTTCATAACAGATTTGGTCGTAGTCAATAGCTATAATTTCAGTGGCTCCTAAATGAGAAGCAAGTATCGCAAGGATCCCGGTTCCGCAGCCCATATCAAGTACTTTTTTATTTCTGAAGTCAGTTTCCATCATCAGTTCCATCATTAGGGACGTAGTCTGATGGTGCCCTGTACCAAATGCCATTTTCGGATCGATAATTATCTCAAATTCATATTCCGGATGCGGTTCATGAAAAGTTGCACGAATATAGCATCGGTCTTTAATCCGAAGCGGTTGGTAGTTACTTTCCCAAACCTCATTCCAGTTTTGATGAGGTATTGATTTGACATTGAAGTTGAATCTGAACATATCTGAATACAAGCTAGCAATTTCATTCAGCTGATCACCGACAGATTTTTCTTCAGGAATATAAGCTTTAAAACCGCTTTCCATGTCCTCAAATGTGTCGAAACCTATCTCAGAAAGAGATTTTATAAGAAGATCCTGGTGAAATTCTTCTGCCCCATGAATTGTAAAGTTATACTCTTGATAGTTCATAATTAGTTAAAGATCGAAAGTTATTGGCGAGAATTTGTAAACTACAGCATTTCCTATCTTTTCCAATGAGCATGGATTTTGCTAGTAATCTTAGTCCGTCTAAGAATTAAAAACCTTTATTATGTCTATGAAATCCCTTGCTTTCAAGGAAGCGCCGCCGATTAGTCCTCCGTCAATGTCTTTTTGGCTGAATAATTCAGCGGCGTTTTTGGGGTTACAACTTCCGCCGTAAAGTATCGATAGTTCGTTCGCTAAATCAGAACTATAGTGTTCGGCTACTTTTGCGCGTATAAACGCATGGACCTCCTGGGCTTGTTCGGGTGTGGCAGTCAGGCCTGTACCAATTGCCCAAACAGGTTCGTAAGCAAGCACTAGTTTTTGGAATTGGCTTCCGTCCAGATGAAACGCAGCCTCTTTTAACTGACTTTCAATTATGTCAAAATGAGTTCCGGCGTTGCGTTGTTCTAATGTTTCTCCAATACAAAATATTGGAATGAGTCCATTTTCCAGAACAACATCCAGTTTTTGCGCAAGTACAAGGTCATCTTCTGCAAAAAATGCCCTGCGCTCCGAATGTCCGATAATTACATAATCCGCTCCTGAGGATTTCAGCATAGATGCGGAAATTTCACCTGTATAGGCGCCCGAGTTAAATTGATGGCAATTTTGTGCTCCTAAAGCGACAATTGAATTGCCAATTGAAAGTTGTGTCAGGCTAGTTATATGGATAGATGGTGGGCAAACTACCACTTTCTGCTGACCTTTAACATCTTCGTTGATCAGCTTAAGTATCTCAGCATACAGCTGCAGGCCAGCCGCATGATCTAGATTCATTTTCCAGTTTCCGGCAACAATTTTTTTTCTCATTTATTTAGAATTTTTGTTAAGCAAATTGGTTGTTCGTTGTTGGTTGTTAGGCTGAGCGGATAGACCCGCCACTTATAACTTATTACTTACAACTTATAACTCCTCGTATTGGTAATTTTAACCCGATAAATATCGAGTCTCTACTGCCCACTGTCTACCGTCAATGGCCTTAAAATCTCCTGTATTTATTACTGAGCTCGAAAACCCTTGTCAATATCTTTTTATCCATTTCTCCAAAAACTTCCTTTTTGCGATCATAAACCCGCTCCGCAGTTTCGAACATTTTCGCCAGACTATATGTCCCAAAGCCCTGACTACCTCCCCATGCAAAATCAGGGACATAATTGCGGGGAAAGCCAGCGCCAAATATATTTGCACTAACGCCTACAACAGTTCCAGTATTAAACATTGTGTTGATACCACACTTTGAGTGATCGCCCATTATTAAGCCGCAAAACTGCAGCCCTGTCGGGCGATAATTTTCCATTTGGTAATCCCATAGCCTTACTTCCGCGTAATTATTCTTCATGTTCGAATTATTGCTGTCGGCACCGATATTACACCATTCTCCAACAACTGAGTTACCCAGATATCCTTCATGACCTTTTGCCGAATTGCCAAAGATTACTGAGTTATTTAATTCACCGGCTGCTTTTGAGTAAGGCCCGATGGTGGTCATTCCATATATTTTAGCGCCCATTTTAACAATCGACCCTTCACAAAGTGCAAATGAGCCTCTGATATGAGAGCCTTCCCAAATCTGAGAATCCCTTCCCAAATAAATTGGACCTTGTATAGTATTAAAAGTTGAGCATTCAGCAGTTGCACCTTCTTCTACGAATATGTTATCTCCTAAAACTGTGTTAGTGCTGCTTAATGATGCCGATGAACGCCCCTTTGTCAGAATGCTAAAATCCATTCTAATCTCTTGGTCATTATTGCTGAAAATATCTTCTGGAAATGATATTCTTAGAAGACGGCTTGTGTACTCATTTTTATTGTATTCCTCTGTTCGATTTAAATTGAATTCCTTTACTCCTGACTCGTTTAATTTTACAGCAATCAAAATCCCGTCTGCAACAATTGCATCGCCCTCAGCCAGCCTTTCTATTGCTTCCACCAGCTCTTCGTCAGGACAGATAGATCCGTTAACCATAATATTAAATTCGCTGACGCGGAAGGGATATTTTTCCTGCAGATATTGTTCTGTTAGGTAGAAAGGAGTAGTTTTAAAATAGAAAGCCCACTTTTCAGCAATGGTAAGAATTCCTACCCTAATCGCTGATACCGGTCGGGTATAAGTTAGTGGAAGCAAGTTATTTCGGAACTGGTCGTCGAAAAGAATTACAGTCATGGTCAAAAATAAAAAAAAGTCCCGGCCTTATCGGTCGGGACTTTCATTTATTATTTGAAATATTATTATTTCTTTTCGTAACGTGAACGGAATTTGTCAATCCGGCCTGCGGTATCAACCAGTTTCATTTTACCAGTGTAAAACGGATGAGATGTGTGTGATATCTCTAGTTTTACAAGTGGATATTCGTTTCCATCTTCCCATTTAATACTTTCTTTCGTGTCAATGCAAGATTTCGTTAAGAAAGAATATTCATTAGACATGTCTTTAAACACTACTAACCTATAATTTTTGGGATGCAATTCAGCTTTCATCTTCAATACTTTTTAAGAGGTGCAAATATAGGAAAAAATCTAATTAGTTAAAATGAATTTGAAAATATTTGAAGACCAGCGACTGGAGCCTATGGTCCTCTTATGAATAGTACGCCAAGACTTTTGAAGTCATTAACTCTCCATTCTGCATTGTTGACCTGTCCAAATCCATACTCAGCGTAAATAAAAGGTACCTGTGCACTCGCCGCAGCATCATAATCCCAAATTGGATCGCCGATGTAAACGGGCTTTTAAGGCTGTTCTTTCAACTATCGATCTAATGTTCTCGCTTGTTGGTTTTCCTGTTTTACCAGAGCACGGTCAAGTCCATTAATACATTCTTGACTTCCGGATATAAGGTTCCGCCAAATTTTTTCATGTACTCCGATTCTTTTGGTTTCTAAGCATCCAGAAGTTGTTAACGCATACTTTCCGGGATAAATGTAAAGTGTTCTTTAAAAACTTTATCGATGCTCAAACCAGATACTGCGCGAATAGTAGGTGCATCGATGGAGTACTCGGTTATTCCAAGCCCGGTCAGCAAGTCGCTCCATGCCTTTGCGCAGATTTCGGATGCGTCCCAAAGGGTTCCGTCTAGATCCAAAATCAGGCTGTCGGTTGTGGTAGAATTAATAGTTTTCACATTTCACCTTTCAATCGACTCACATAATTCAATCAAAACTCCACTCATCGCCTTCGGGTGCACAAAACAAACTAGCTTATTATCAGCACCTTTTTTGGGCTTTTCGCTAAGTAATTGAAATCCATCCGCTTTTAATCTGGCCATTTCATCAACGATATTATCTACAGCAAAAGCAATGTGGTGAATCCCTTCACCTCGTTTTTCTATGAATTTCGCAATTGCACTCTCGTCGGAGCTGGCCTGAAGCAACTCAAGCTTACTTTCGTTAATTTTGAAAAACTCAGTGATTACTTTCTCCGTATCGACGATCTCGGTTTTGTAACTTCCGTAACCCAGAAGCCGCCGATATAAATCAGACGAGTGTGCAAGGTCTTTAACAGCGATACCGATATGATCAATCTTCTTCATAATTACCTTTTTATGGCATAAAAATGACCATTTTATGCCTATGTAGGTAGTGATATTTGATAATTACTGCAAAAAATATTTCGTATCTTTGGACTAATGAAAAAACTGAACATAAATATATAAAAATGAATTTGCCGATATACCTAGATAACAATGCAACAACACCTATGGATCCCAGGGTTCTGGATGCAATGCTGCCATATTTTAACGCGAAATTTGGTAATGCTGCGAGCAGAAACCATCCTTTTGGATGGGCGGCTGAGGAGGGTGTTGATTATGCACGTGAGCAGGTTGCAAAGCTAATAGGGGCGAGTGAAAAAGAAATTATTTTCACTTCCGGCGCGACCGAGTCTGACAACCTTGCGATCAAAGGTGTTTTCGAAATGTATAAAGAAAAGGGTAATCACATCATTACATGTGTTACTGAACATAAGGCAGTTATTGATGCCTGCAAACACGTAGAGAAACTGGGAGGCGAAGTAACTTATCTCGGCGTAAAAGCTGATGGTTTAATTGATCTTGCCGAGCTGGAAGCTGCAATAACGGAAAAAACTATACTTGTTGCTATCATGTATGGCAACAACGAAATTGGCGTTATTCAACCGATAAGAGAAATTTCTGCTATTACGCACAAGCACGGAGCCTTGTTTATGACCGACGCAACGCAAGCTGTTGGTAAAATCCCTGTAAACGTTAATGCTGATGGTATAGATTTGATGGCTTTTACGGCGCATAAAATGTACGGGCCAAAAGGAGTTGGGGCACTCTATGTTCGTCGTAAAAATCCAAGAGTTAAAGTAACTGCTCAAATGGACGGTGGTGGCCACGAGCGAGGAATGCGTTCAGGTACATTAAACGTCCCCGGGATAGTTGGATTAGGTAAGGCATGTGAACTTTGTGAGCTGGAAATGGAATCTGAGGCGTCCCGTTTATCGGCTTTGCGCGACAAATTGCAGGCCTCACTAACAACTATGGAAGAAAGTTATGTGAACGGTAATACTGAACATCGATTACCTCACGTTGCAAACATTTCTTTCAAATATGTTGAAGGCGAAGGTTTGATGATGGCAATGAAAGATCTGGCGGTATCGTCCGGATCGGCTTGTACTTCGGCTTCACTTGAACCCTCTTACGTTCTCAAAAGCCTTGGGTTATCTGATGATCTTGCACACTCTTCCATTCGTTTCGGCCTGGGCCGCTTTACAACAGAAGAAGAAGTAGATTTTGCTATAGAACAAACTAAAAAAGCGGTTAATCATTTAAGGGATCTTTCACCACTTTGGGAAATGTTTAAAGAAGGAGTCGACTTGGATAAGATCGAATGGGCGGAACATTAGACGTTATACGTTTACGTAATACGTTGTACGTGATAGACGCTTGAAAGTTATACGTTGTTCGTAATAAGTGTTGACGCATGCTTAAGCGCCCAGTTTGACTAGCCCACAACCAAACAAAATAGAATTTAGATACAAAAAATATTAAATTAATACCTTTTTGACAAAGGAAAAATAAACATCAACAAAATGGCATACTCAGAAAAAGTAATTGATCACTACACACATCCCCGGAATGTTGGAACTTTAGATAAAGCCAGTAGCGCTGTAGGGACTGGATTAGTTGGGGCACCTGAATGCGGCGACGTAATGCGCCTTCAGATCGAGGTTGATGAAAATCATATGATTACCGATGCTAAATTCAAAACTTTTGGATGCGGATCGGCAATTGCCTCATCTTCATTGGCAACAGAATGGCTTAAAGGGAAGTCCATAGATGACGCAATGAAAATTGACAACATGGATATTGTTGAGGAACTCGCACTGCCGCCGGTAAAAATCCATTGTTCTGTATTAGCAGAAGATGCGATTAAGGCAGCGATCAATGATTATCGTGTTAAAAATGGAATGGAAGCTTTAGAAGTTGCTAAATCTCATCATTAAGATTAGCGATTCCTAAGACTGAAAAAAATGGTAACTGTAACCGAAAAAGCTAAAAGCAAAGTAGAGCAGCTAATGTCTGAAAATGGACTGGACAACAGTTATTTTCTTCGTGTGTCTGTTCAGGGAGGCGGATGCTCCGGGTTATCCTATAAGATGGATTTCGACAACGAAGAAAAACCAGGAGACCAGTTTTTTGAAGATCAGGGGGTTCGTTTGGCTCTCGATATGAAATCTTTCCTATACCTAGCTGGGACAGAACTGGATTTCTCCGATGGATTGAATGGGAAAGGTTTTAACTTCCATAATCCAAATGCAACACGGACATGTGGTTGCGGTGAGAGTTTTTCTGTATAACGGACTGCCTAAGCGTCCAATCTGGCAATTGGCAAAAATGGATTAATGAAAATAAGTAGAGGCCCCGGATTTAATCCGGGGCTTTTGTATTTTACAGGTTATCTGTATACTTGCTAAATTAATAAATCGTTAAGCTATCTTAATCACTCCAAGATGAATCCTATAACCGAGTCCACTACCATTCCAATGTTGTTGAGGGATGTGGTCAGTTACGTTCACGATGAAAATACAACCTTTTTACTTCACAAAGTAAATGATTTATGGACAGAATTGAGTTATAAGGATGTGTTACGTACAGCAGATGCGGTTTCAAGTTATTTTCTTGGGATGGGAATTCAAAAGGGCGACCGTCTTGGACTGATCATTGAAAACTCAGTGGAATGGGTGATTTATGACCAGGGATTACAGCAAATTGGGGGAGTAAACGTTTCTATATATCCTACATTAACTGAGCATGAGATTGAATACATACTCATCGATTCAGGGGTGAAGACTATGCTCGTTGGCAACCCTTTTTTGTTCAAGAAGATCTTGAAAATAGCCAATAATTGTCCTGAACTGCAGCGAATAATTCCGGTATTTGAGGGTTATCAGAGACATATTCCTGGAACGGATTTAAATGCCGGAGTTATTAGTTTTGCAGATCTTATCAGTGAGGGGGAGAAATGTATTTCTCAATTCCGGAAGGATATTGATTTGTTACAGAAGGCCATTCACCCCTCAGATATCGCCTCGCTGATATATACGTCAGGTACTACAGGAACTCCAAAAGGTGTAATGCTCACGCACTCTAATTTCGTCCAGAACGTAAAAGTTTGTTTGGATCAAATTCCAGTGATAGATCAAAATGACACATTTCTTTCATTCCTGCCTTTGTCACACGTATTTGAAAGGACTGCAACTTATCATGTTTGCTGTGCTGTAGGTTCTAAAATTGCCTTTGCGCAAAGTCTTGAGCTCCTTGCAAAAAATATGGCTGAGGTAAAGCCAACTGTGATGAGCTGTGTTCCCCGTTTGCTGGAGCGCATCCACGACAAGGCTATGAAAACCGGTACGGCAGCTGGAGGGACTAAAGCAAAGATATTTCTTTGGGCTATTGAAACTGGCAAGAAACACCGTGAGATTAAAGAGTCAGGTGGGACGCCTGGAATATTTTTAAGCCTCCAGCAAAATCTTGCTGAAAAACTTGTCTTTAGCAAGATAAAAGCGAAGACGGGAGGACGGCTGAAATTTATGATCTCCGGAGGTGCTGCACTTCCTAAAAATGTAGGTGAATTCTTCGGAAATCTTGGAATCAAAATTCTTGAAGGCTTCGGTTTAACAGAAACTTCGCCGGTAATGTCTGTCACAGAATATCACCGACAGGTTTATGGTACAGTTGGCAGGATTATTCCGGGAATTGAAGTGGCAATTCAGGATGTTGAAACGAAAAAGATGATTAGCGTTCAAACCCATAATACATTCGATGAGAAATATGAATGTGGTGAGGGTGAGGTAATTGTACGGGGGCATTGCGTAATGAAGGGTTATTGGAAAAAACCTCAGGAAACAGCTGATGTGATCGATAAAGAAGGGTGGTTTCATACCGGAGATATCGGCCGTTTTTATAAAGGAAATCTTCAAATTACTGACCGAATTAAAAACATGCTGGTTAATGCTTATGGTAAAAATATTTATCCAACACCCGTTGAAAATACATATTTAAAAAGTCCTAAAATTGAACAGATATTCCTTATTGGTGATAAGCGGGAATATGTCACGGCCATAATCACTCCTTCCAAAGAAACCCTTCAGGAAACCTTCAATCTCAAAGAAGAGTTCTTTAATCAAAGAGAGCAGTTTATAGGAGATCAGAAAATCATAGATTGGCTCGAGGAAGATGTAAAAAAATATTCAACGGAATTAGCCAAATTCGAACGACTAAAAACTTTTATTGTGAAGCGGAACCCGTTTAGTATAGAGGAGGGAGAAATAACTCCGACGATGAAGGCTAAGCGTAAAGTTATTGAGAAGAAGTACGCCGGGGAAATTGATGAGATGTATTTGCAAGAAACGTAGTAAGCGCTTGAGCGTTTACAATATGCAATTGAAAGAGGAGCTTGGCACATAATTGTCTTCTGTTGGCGCCGCGGCCGAATGACTTCAGCCGGGCTGAGGGGAAGGGCTGAATTTTTCATGCGCTTTATCGTCGGCAAAGTTAAGGACCAGGGGCACCTACTTTTTAAACATCTCTTTTACGGTTTCCATGAACTCTGGCGACCTACGTCTGGATACTGAGTGTTCGGTATTGTCTGACATCTTTACTACCAGGCCATTTCTGTTTGAATAACTCTGCAAATGTGCGAGATTTATCATTGTAGATTTATGGATCCGGCAAAAGCCGCAGTCGTCTAGAATGCTTTCATATTCTTTAAGGTGCTTGGAGACCACTATTTTTTCGCTTTTTTCCACATGGAAAATTGAATAATTACTGTCAGCCTGGATATATAAAATGTTGCTTATGTTAAGGACATGGAATCCATTGGAGTGCGGAAGATTCAATTTTTTAATCTTTTTTATTTCATTAAGATTTTCGTGAAGACTGCTGAAAAGTGGTTCTTGATTACTAGTAAAGAATTCATTTTCAGAGCTCTGCGCTTTTAAATCTACCGCTTTGTCAATTGAATCCTGAAGTTCCTGGATGTCAATTGGTTTGAGCAAATAGTCTACAGCACTCGCCCGGATTGCTTTTATTGCATACTGATTGTAAGCAGTGGTAATGATCACAGATGTGACGTTTTTCTGTAGATCTGGCAAAAGACTAAACCCGTCTTCAACTGGCATTGCGATGTCAAGAAAAACGAGGTCGATAATATCGGCCTTCAAAAGAGTTCTTGCTTCTGCCACGGAGCGGGCAATCCCTTTTATTTTTACAGAGGGGCAATATCCGTCGATCAGGAAAAACAGTGACTTTCTGGAATATTCCTCGTCGTCTACAATAATAGCGTTGATAGGCATAATTCAATGATTAAAACCATACTACCAATGTATAAGTATTTATTTTTAAACTGAACCTGAATGAGGGAACGGTAAAAAGCGCGTTTATCAGTATGTTATGACCTGTTGTTCTGTCATTTCCGGAAGGTCTCTGAACTCATATTGCTGGTTTCGAAGCTGCGGCTCGAAACCAGCTTCTCGAATTGAATCCTGAATTCCCTGTGAGGTGAAACGATGAGGCGCTCCGGCCGCGGAAACCACATTTTCCTCAATCATGATAGAACCAAAATCATTAGCTCCTGCCTGCAAGCAAATCTGGCCAACCTGTTTCCCGACGGTAAGCCAAGACGCCTGTATATTTTTTATATTGGGGAGCATTATACGGCTTAACGCGATCATTCGGATATATTCATCGGCAGTAACCTGATTCGTTATTCCGCGTACTTTTTTTAATAGTGTGCCGTCATCCTGAAAAGGCCATGGAATAAAGGCAATAAATCCCTTCGCAACTTCCGGCTTTTCAGACTGTACTTCACGGAGCCATACGAGATGTTCAAATCGTTCTTCAAGTGTTTCCACATGTCCAAACATCATCGTCGCAGAAGTTGTCAACCCAAGCTGATGTGCTGCCCGCATTACATCTAGCCACTCCTGGCCACCACATTTTCCTTTTGAAATAAGCCGGCGCACCCGGTCGTTTAGAATCTCTGCACCAGCCCCCGGCAAGGAGTCTAGACCAGCCTCTATTAATGCTCTCAGAACATCTCTATGACTAATGCCTTCAAGTTTTGCGATGTGTGCAATTTCGGGCGGTCCTAAAGAATGCAACTTTAGCTTAGGATAAAGCTGTTTTAACTCTTTAAAAAGATCAACATAGAATTTAAGACCCAAATCCGGATGATGTCCCCCCTGCAACAATAATTGCTCGCCGCCGAAGCGGAAAGTTTCTTCGATCTTTTGCTTGTAAGTCTCGATGTCAGTTATGTAGCTCTCATCGTGCCCAGGTCTTCTGAAGAAATTGCAAAATTTGCAGTTTGCGATACACACATTAGTAGTATTAACATTTCTGTCGATAATCCATGTAACTTTACCATGAGGAACCTGCTTTTTGCGAAGCTCGTTGGCTACATATATTAATTCCGGAGTACCTGCATTTTTAAACAGAAACAACCCTTCCTCAGCTGAAAGAAATTCAAAATTCAAAGCACGATTGAGGAGGTCGGAAATATTCATGATATCAAAGATACGTAGCGAATGAACAAATGAGTAAATAAGTTATTGAGAAATTGCTAATCTGACTTTAATATGTAACTTTCTTTTTCTTCAGGATGCGTGAAAATTCAAATTGTTATCTCTCTTTTCAATTTCCAATAATTCCCCCTTTTAATTCCTAAATTTGCCATCTAACCCGTTTGAATTCTATGGTTTCTTTTGAACGCTTTACCCTCGCGAATGGACTTAGAGTTCTGGTCCATGAAGATCCGACAACGCCTATGGCCGTATTAAACATTTTATATGATGTTGGCGCGCGTGATGAGCATCCGGATCAAACCGGCTTTGCACATTTGTTTGAGCACCTGATGTTTGGGGGATCTGTAAATATTCCATCTTACGACGAACCCTTGCAGCGGGTTGGGGGAGAAAATAACGCCTTTACCAGTAATGATATAACGAATTATTATATCACACTTCCTTCGGTTAATCTCGAGACGGCCTTCTGGCTTGAAAGTGACCGGATGTTAAATCTTGCATTTTCCGAGAAAAGTCTGGAAGTGCAACGAAATGTTGTAAGTGAGGAGTTTAAACAGAGGTATTTAAATCAGCCTTACGGCGATGTATGGCTGAAGCTTAGGCCACTTGCATACAAAGATCATCCCTACCAATGGGCCACTATTGGAAAGTCGCTCAAACACATTGAGGATGCAACAATTGAGGATGTAAAAGCATTTTTCAAGAAGCATTATAACCCTGCAAACGCGATTTTAGTAGTGGGCGGAGATGTTAAACAGAAGGAAGTTAAACGCCTCTCAGAAAAATGGTTCGGAAATATACCAGCCATTGAAAAGGCTGTTCGAATGCTTCCTAAAGAAGAAGCCCAAACCGAGGAGCGAGTTGAGACTGTGAAGGCAAATGTGCCTCTTGACGCTATCTATAAAGTATTTCATATGACCTCACGTACTGATGATGGGTATTATTCTGCGGATTTGATCTCGGATATTCTTTCAAGAGGAAACTCATCACGTTTGTTCAGAAATCTATTGAAAGATCAAAAACTCTTTAGTGATATAAATGCCTACTTAACCGGCAGCCTGGATGCCGGTTTATTCGTTGTTGAAGGAAAGCCCTTACCTGGTGTTTCTATGGAGACTGCTGAGGCTGCCATATGGGCTGAACTGGATCGTATGAAGAACGAGCCCGTGCCGGAACAGGAATTAACTAAAGTCAAAAATAAAATGGAATCGACAATGGTTTTCTCAGAAATGAGTTTATTAGATAAAGCGATGAACCTGGCTTATTTCGAACTATTGGGTGATGCGGATCAGCTCAACTCTGAAACGGGGAAATACCTTGAAGTTAGTGCTGAAGATATTCAAAAACAAGCACATCACATCTTCCGAAAGGAAAACTCTTCTACCTTATACTACTTAGCAAATTAGAATGATCGATAGAACAAGGGCTCCTGCTTTTGGCCAGGTTGAACAAATAGAACTGATTAAAGCGAAACCAATTGTATTGGATAACGGGCTTAAGGTTTTTACAGTTGACGGCGGTGACCAGGATCTTATACGAATCGAATTTATCTTTGAGAATATTGTCTACGATGCGTCGAAACCTTTACAGTCGTACGCGGCCAATACCATGCTTAATGATGGTACGAAGGAGCTAAGTGCATCTGAAATTGCTGATAGAATAGATTACTACGGAGCATTTCTTCAGACAGACTTCAGCAACGATCAATCCATTGTAACGCTTTATTCATTAAATAAACACCTGCCCGCAACATTGCCAGTGGTAAAGTCAATAATTTCAGATTCTATATTTCCGCAAGTGGAATTGGATACATTTATCCGTAATCAAAAGCAAAAGCTTAGTGTTAATCTGGAAAAGAATGATTTTTTAAGCCGTAAGATCTTTAATTCTGTATTATTTAATAATTCATTATACGGTTATGATACCCGTGCTGAAGACTACGACCGCCTTACACGAATTCAGCTGCAGGAATATTTTAGCCAGGCTTACAAACCCGCGAATTGTACGGTTGTGGTTGCTGGTAAAGTTACAGACGAAGCATTGAGTCTGGTGGACCGCCTTTTCGGGAAGAACTGGCAAGGAGGAAGCAGTGTGACTCCTAACATTTTTAATTTTTATACAGGCTCAGGCAAGGAGCACTATATCGAGAAAGCGGATGCTTTACAATCTGCAATCAGGCTCGGAAATGTTGCAATTAACCGTTCGCATACTGACTTTCCGGGAATGCAGGTTTTGAACACTATACTAGGCGGATACTTTGGTTCCCGTCTAATGGCAAATATCCGCGAAGACAAGGGCTACACTTATGGGATTGGGTCGGCTCTGGTATCAATGAAAAATGCCGGTTATTTTTTCATAGCCTCAGAAGTTGGTGCCGACGTTTGTACCCCGGCACTGGATGAAATTCATAAGGAAATTGAAATACTAAAAACTGAGACTGTCAGCGAACAGGAGCTGGACCTAGTAAGGAACTATATGTTGGGCTCTATGCTTGGCGGCTTAGAAAATGCGATGTCGCACGCAGACAAATTTAAAAATATCTATTTCTCTGGCCTGGGGTATGAATATTATCAGAATTATATTCAGACGGTAAGAACTATTTCTGCCCTTGAATTACAGGCTTTGGCAAATAAATATTTAGATTGGAATGGGATGGAGAAGGTTGTTGTTGGAAAGAAAAATTAGTGTGTTGAACGACTGGCCAACTTATAACGTAAAACTTATAACGTACAACTCCTTTATGCATTTTTTTAGTAACTTTGCCCGGCAAGTAATAACCCACAATTATTTGCTATGCAACTTGACCCAAACAAATTCGTATCCGAAGGCCTTACATACGATGACGTCCTTTTAATTCCTGCTTATTCTGAAGTTCTGCCACGCGATGTGGATACCAGTACTTTTTTTACTCGTACGATCAAGCTAAATGTTCCCATCGTTTCGGCGGCAATGGACACGGTCACTGAATCTCTTTTGGCTATTGCAGTTGCACAAGCAGGGGGGATTGGGATGCTGCACAAAAACATGAGCATTGCTGAACAGGCAGACGAAGTGCGCAAAGTGAAGCGATCAGAGAGCGGCATGATCCAGGACCCGGTTACGCTTAATGAAGATGCTCTCCTTTCAGATGCATTTCTAATTATAAAAGAATATAAAATTGGTGGTATACCGGTTATTGATCCAGACGGAAAATTAGTCGGGATTATTACTAATCGTGATCTTCGATTTCAAAAAGATCTTACACGCCCGGTAGGGGTTGTGATGACAAAGGAAAATCTAATAACCGCACCGGAAGGCACGACCTTATCTCAGGCTGAACTTATCTTGCAGGATTATAAAATTGAAAAGTTGCCAGTCGTTGACAATAATGGTCGTTTAGTCGGATTAATCACTTTTAAGGATATTCAGAAATTCAAGAACTTTCCTAATGCGTGCAAGGATCAACACGGCCGACTTCGGGTTGGTGCTGCAGTTGGAGTTACCCCTGACACCATGGACCGCGTAGACGCGCTTGTTAAAGCAGGTGTGGACGTAATTACTATCGATACCGCACATGGGCACTCAAAGGGTGTTATCGAAAAATTAAAGGAAGTAAAATCGAAATATCCCAACCTGCAGGTTGTCGTTGGGAATATAGCGACAGGGGCTGCCGCAATTGCCCTGGCAGATGCGGGTGCTGATGCTGTAAAGGTTGGAATAGGGCCAGGTTCTATATGCACTACCAGGATCATTGCTGGCGTAGGTGTCCCTCAATTATACGCAGTTTATGAATGCGCAAAAGCATTGGAAGGCCGGGGTATCCCGGTTATTGCAGATGGTGGCATCAAACAGACCGGTGATATCGCAAAAGCAATAGCCGCCGGTGCAAGTACCATAATGGCTGGGTCGCTATTTGCAGGCGTAGAGGAGTCGCCTGGCGAGACAATTATTTATGAAGGACGTAAGTTTAAATCTTACCGTGGAATGGGTTCAATTGAAGCTATGGAACAAGGTTCTAAAGACCGCTATTTCCAGGATGCTGAGGATGATATCAAAAAATTAGTTCCGGAAGGTATAGTTGGTCGGGTTCCATTCAAAGGATCATTAGCCGAAGTAATGTATCAGCTTATCGGGGGTTTGAGAGCCAGTATGGGTTATTGCGGATCGGCCACCATCGCAGACCTCCAAAATGCCAAATTTGTCAGGATCACC
Organism: Daejeonella sp.; assembly: GCF_046590655.1. GTDB lineage: Bacteria > Bacteroidota > Bacteroidia > Sphingobacteriales > Sphingobacteriaceae > Daejeonella. The sequence goes on along the minus strand of NZ_JBKJUM010000133.1, from coordinate 18,108 downwards.
GCAGCCGGTATGCGCGAAAGCCATCCGCATGATATTACGATAACTAAGGAAGCACCAAACTATAGTCGGTAGCCTACGATTTCCGCCCAGACTTACAACTCAAACTCAAAACGTATCGTAAAATTCTATGAAATCCATTTCCGTGTTCTGTGGCGCCAATTTCAACGGGGATCCTGCGATCCTCAAGGCTGTAAATGATCTTGCGGGGGTATTTGTCGACAAAGATATTACTCTTGTTTTCGGTGGTGGCAGGGTAGGCGTAATGGGTCTGATTGCTGATGCAGTTCTAGATCGGGGAGGTAAGGCTGTTGGTGTAATCCCACAATTTCTCATGGACAAGGAAGTCGGGCACACCGGCTTGACCGAGCTGATAATCACCTCCAGCATGCATGAGCGCAAGCAAAAGATGGCCGATATTTCTGATGGTGTGATTACCCTTCCAGGAGGATTCGGTACTCTCGAGGAGTTTTTTGAGGTAGTAACGTGGCTGCAGTTAGGTTTACATAATAATCCAATTGGATTATTAAATATCGAGGGATTTTACAACCCTTTGTTGGCTCAGATGGATGTGATGGTTGAAAAGAAGTTTCTTAAACCTCTTAATCGGGATCTGGTATTAAGCCATTCAGACCCGGCGGAGCTTGTTAATATTATGGAGAATTTTAACAGCAGCCCAGATGAGGTGTGGTTTGAAGTAAGGAATTTGACATAGATAAATTGAAATTTCAGGTTTAAATATGATGCTGCAATTATTTGCAGGTTTATGCGTTAATATGGAACGATTTTTGTGCTAAGAAAAGTAGATTCTTTTCCACGTAAATCCTTTAAAATCAGCTAAATTTTCCTGTAACTTGTCGTTTAAATGGCAGATTTGTTTAACTTTGCAGACTTTTATAGGGAGTATTTATTCATAAATGAGACAACTCAAAATAACCCAATCCATTACCAATCGTGAATCGCAGTCATTAGACAAGTATTTACATGAAATTGGTAAAGTAGATTTAATTACCGCAGAGGAAGAAGTAATTCTTGCACAAAAGATCAGAGAAGGTGATCAGGCGGCACTCGAAAGGCTAACCAAAACTAACTTACGTTTTGTAGTTTCAGTAGCAAAACAATACCAGAATCAGGGTTTAACCCTTGGCGACCTAATCAATGAAGGTAACCTTGGTTTGATCAAGGCTGCAAAACGTTTTGATGAGACAAAAGGGTTCAAATTCATATCATATGCAGTATGGTGGATTCGTCAGTCGATCCTTCAGGCTATCGCAGAACAATCTAGAATTGTCCGTTTGCCCCTTAACCAGGTTGGTTCATTAAGTAAGATCAGCAAAGCCTTCTCAAGACTTGAGCAAGAGTTTGAACGCGAACCATCGCCCGAAGAACTCGCTGATAATCTTGAGACAACGGTTGAAAAGATATCTGATACCTTAAGTAACTCAGGTCGCCACGTTTCTATGGACGCGCCCTTTGTTCAGGGAGAAGAGAATACCCTTCTGGATGTCCTTGAAAACAGTGATCCTAATACAGACAGTAACCTGATCAACGAATCTTTATCTGAAGAGATAAAACGCTCGTTATCAACTTTGACTGAGAGAGAAAGAGAAATAATTGTTCTTTTCTTCGGCCTTAGTACTAATCACCCGCTATCATTAGAAGAGATCGGCGAGAAATTTAACCTTACCCGTGAGCGTGTACGTCAGATAAAGGACAAAGCGCTTCAGCGTTTACGCCATACTTCAAGAAGTAAGATATTGAAATCTTATTTGGGATAATAAGTTTCAGGTATCCTGCCTGCCTGCCGGCAGGCAGGTATCAAGACTGTGCGATTAGCATGGTCTTTTTTGTTTTGAGCTTGCCGTTTTTCATAATCAACATTCCGATCTTAATATTGAACGGACAACCGTCCACCCATTAACGACAATTCCTATATTTGAAAGAAAATAGAAATATGACGATCCCAATTTACCAGGTTGATGCCTTTACAGAAAAGTTGTTTGGCGGTAATCCGGCAGCGATTTGTCCGCTTGATGAATGGTTACCTTCTCCACAAATGCAAAAAATTGCCGCTGAGAACAATCTTGCTGAAACGGCATTTTTTATTCCCTTAGGAAATGATTATGAGTTAAGATGGTTTACGCCCGAACTTGAAATAGACCTGTGCGGGCACGCTACTTTAGCTACTGCTCATGCTCTCTTTACCATTATGGGATATGAACGGGAAGTTATTCATTTTCACACTCTAAAAGCTGGAACATTGAGTGTTCACCGTAATGGCGATAAATACATGATGGACTTCCCTTCGCGACCACCGGAAGCTACAGTGACTCCCCGGGGACTAATAGAAGCTATAGGGGGGAATCCTGTTGAAGTATTACGTTCCCGGGATTATTTTCTGGTTTATGAAACAGAATCGGACGTTTTAGCGCTGGAACCTGACTTTTTTGCTTTAGGGAAAATCGATTCTATTGGCGTTATAGCTACAGCGCCGGGAGACAATTGTGATTTTGTTTCCCGTTTTTTTGCTCCCTCGGCGGGGATTAATGAAGATCCGGTAACAGGTTCGGCACATTGCAACCTTATACCATATTGGGCTAACCGTCTGGGTAAAGAGAATATGCACGCTTATCAGGTTTCCGAACGTCGCGGTGAGTTGTGGTGCCAACTTAAGGGTGACAGGGTGTTGATGTCTGGGAGGGCGGTTACTTATTTGAAGGGAGAAATCTTTGTGTAAGAAAGTATCAACTATCAGGTATCAAGAATCAAGACACGTGTACTGTAGTTATTGAAAGTAAGCGCACAAAATTAAGACCTACGGATGTTGATACTTGATACTGTATACCTGATACTAAAAATTCGGCTTCAATACATACTTGTCATAGAACCTGAAAATATGCTCAGTGGCTTCCTCTGCGGTATCGACCATTCGGAATAGGTTCAAGTCATCCTCGTTTATATTTCTTTCATCCTGAAGCATGGTAGTCGTTACCCAGTCGATAAGTCCCGACCAGTAAGATTTTCCGACCAGGACAATAGGGAAACGCGCTACTTTACCTGTCTGAATTAGTGTCAGGGCTTCAAACATTTCATCCATTGTTCCAAAACCACCAGGGAGTACTATAAAGCCTTGGGAATACTTCATGAACATCACCTTACGGATAAAGAAATAATCAAATTCAAGAATTTTGTCGCGATCTATATATTTATTGTGAAACTGTTCAAAAGGGAGTTCAATATTCAGCCCAACAGATTTACCGCCCGCTTCAAAAGCTCCTTTATTAGCTGCTTCCATAATTCCGGGGCCACCGCCTGAGATTACGCCATAGCCTCTTTCAGTGAGCAGCCGAGCGCAATCTTCAGCTAATTTGTAATATTTATTCTCATTAGAAGTCCGGGCCGATCCGAAAATGGATACGCAGGGGCCTATTTTGGCAAGCTTCTCAAAACCGTCGACAAATTCAGCCATGATTTTGAAAATCTGCCATGAATCGGTAACCTTTATTTCCTGCCAGTTTTTATTTTCAAATGCATTTCTTATTTTTTCATCACTCGTCATATGGTAATTTCTATATCAATTAAAATTGTGTTCTGGCGGTTGTAGGTCTGCTGATCAATAAAAGTCCGATAAAAGTGATCAAACCATTTACAACTATTAATTCATTATCAAAAACATAGCCACCCATTAATGTCGCTGAATATTTATTAAGGAGAAAGACAATGCCCGGTGATAATAAACATATATAAGGTACCAGTTTATCCTTAACTCCCCGGTTTTTAACAAACAAGCCAAATCCATATAGACCTAATAAGGGTCCATAAGTGTAGGATGCGACAGTAAATATGGCGCTTACTACCGCTGCATTGTTTACGGCGTTAAATAAGATGATTACCAAAAACATCAGTAAAGAAAACCCGATGTGAACCATGTGGCGTGTTCGTACTACAGAAGCAGCATTAACGTCTTCTTTTTTGGTAAAACCCAGGAAATCTACACAGAACGAGGTAGTTAGAGCCGTAAGTGCTGAGTCTGTTGTGGCAAACGTTGCCGCTGTGAGTCCCAGCATAAAAACAACTCCCGGGATCAATGCCAAATGATTAAATGCAATTTCTGGGAAGAGGAAATCCGTACGTGGTTTTCCAGTCACGGCATCTACAGGAATTTCTATACCGTTTTTAGTAGCATATATGTATAATAATGCACCAACACTAAGAAAGAAAATATTTATAACAACAAAAACTCCTGTGAAAGTGAACATGTTCTTTTGCGCTTCGCCTATGTTTTTACAGCTCAAATTCTTTTGCATCAAATCCTGATCAAGTCCAGTCATGGCGATAGTCACGAATATACCGCCCAGCAATTGTTTAGTAACGTGGAATTTGCTGGTCATAAAGTCCTCGAAGAAGAAAACTTTTGAATAACCACTGTTTTTTATCGTCTCAAAAGCTTCAGGAATATTCAAGTCTAGGCTGCTACAGATGAAGTAAATAGTAAGAATGACGGACGAAACAAGGAATACTGTTTGCAAGGTATCGGTAATAATGATCGTTTTAAGTCCGCCTTTGAAAGTATAAGACCAGATAAGAGCAAGCGAAATCAATACAGTTGCCCAAAATGGAACTCCATAGGAATCGAAAATAAACCGTTGTAATACTATCACAACCAGATAGAGACGGAAGGCAGAGCCAATAGTACGGCTCAAAAGAAAGATACTGGCTGCAGTTTTATAACTGTGGGTTCCAAGCCTTTCTTCGATATAAGTGTAAATCGAGGTAAGCTTCATCCTGTAGTAAAGTGGAAGCAGTAAAGTGGCGATAATAATAAAGCCAATAGCATTACCCAACACGAATTGAAAATACTTGAATTCATTTCCAGCTGGATTACCCACTTCTCCCGGGACAGATATAAAAGTAACCCCCGATAACGCGGTACCAATCATTCCAAACGCAACAAGATACCACTTGGAATTTCTGTTAGCAGTGAAAAAAGTAGAGTTATCTGAGGACTTCTTAGACGTTAAATAAGATACGCCAATTAGCATAAGAAAATATGCTACAAGAAAGCTGAGTAGTATTGATGGCTCCATATTTTTTTATATAAGTGCCTAAATTAATAATTAAGTTCTTAATACGAATTAATTCATTTTGTAATGTCGGTGTGCATTTATGCGCTATATAAATAATCAGTTAAAAACCTGTGTAAAGATTATTTTTTAAATTTAAATTTGTGAATGAACTTTTCTTCCAAACTGCTTGAAAATGCAGTTAATGAATTTGCAACCCTGCCAGGCATCGGTCAAAAGACTGCTTTAAGATTGGTACTGCATTTATTAAATCAGCCGCAAACTGATGTAGAAAAGTTTAGCAATACACTTTTGCAGCTTAAAAGGGAGATTCGTTTTTGCGAAATCTGTCATAATATTGCAGATCAGAAAGTATGTGAAATCTGCAGCGCAGTTAAGCGTGAAAAATCCTTGTTATGCATTGTCGAAGATACGCGAGATGTCATGGCTATAGAAAATACCGGTCAGTATCATGGTGTTTATCATGTGCTGGGTGGACTTATTTCACCAATGGATGGGATTGGACCATCTGATCTCAACATTGATAGCCTTGTTGAAAGAGCGGATAAAGGAGATATTACAGAAGTCATTCTGGCATTAAGTGCCACTATGGAAGGCGATACTACGATATTCTACTTGTATAAAAAACTAAAAGACAAAGGGATACAAATCAGTGCGATTGCCAGGGGGATAGCTTTTGGAGGCGAGCTGGAATACGTAGATGAGATTACACTAGGGCGTTCGATCGTTACTCGTATTCCATATGAAAACACACTTGCAAAGTAGCCGGGCGTTAAAATTACTTTCTAATGGATCTTAAGAATAAGACAGTTATCATCACTGGCGCTTCGTCTGGTATTGGACGCTCATGTGCGGAGGAATTTGCTAAGCGTGGTGCAAACCTTGTTCTAGGCGCAAGGCAATATGTAAGTTTGTGCGAGATAGCCCAGGAGCTCGAAAAGCTATATAAAATTAAGGCTGTTGCTTTTCCCTGCGATGTGTCAAAGGAAGATGATTGCAAAGAACTTGTAAATAAGGCAATTACGACTTTTGGTCGTATTGACGTACTTATCAATAATGCTGGGATTTCCATGCGCGCGTTATTTGCTGATGTTGATCTTCAGGTTCTTAGAAACCTGATGGATGTAAATTTTTGGGGAGCTGTATATTGTACAAAATATGCGCTGTCAGAACTTCTAAAAAATCAAGGCTCCGTGGTTGGTGTCAGTTCAATTGCAGGATATAAGGGACTACCCGGACGTACGGGATACTCTTCGTCTAAATTTGCTCTGAACGGCTTTTTAGAGTCCCTTCGTGTCGAAAATCTAAAAAATGGTTTGCATGTAATGGTAGCCTCACCAGGATTTACAGCGTCGAATATTAGATATTCTGCCTTAGGAAAAGATGGTAGCACACAGGGAGATACGAGCATGGATGAGGGTAAAATGATGTCTTCCGGTGAAGTCGCGGCTATAATCGCAGATGGAGTAGAAAAGAGAAAACGCTCCCTTATTATGACCGGGCAAGGTAAACTTACTGTACTTTTGAACAAATTGCTCCCTTCATACCTCGATGGATTAGTTTATAAGCATTTTACAAAAGAGAAGGATCCTTTAATCAGATGAAACTTATAATAATTCTTCTTTTACTTTTTTTCAGGGGATTTCAAGTATCATTCGCCACCGCGATCGACATTAAACCCGACATCTCTTATTCTCAAAATCCCACCAGTGGCACTGAAAACCTGCTGGATGTGTATTATCCTGCAGACCTATCGACTGCTAAAGACGTTCTGGTCTTCATTCATGGCGGTTCCTGGAACAGCGGTAAGAAAGAAACTTATTGGTGGCTCGGACGGAATTTGGCTCGAAAGAATGTTGTGACCATAATCATAAATTACAGCCTTAGTCCTGATGCCAACTATGAAAACATGGCTGCCGATTGCGCTAAAGCTTTAAAATGGGTAAGTACGAACAGCAGTACTTACGGTGGAAACAGTAAGAGGATATTTGTTATGGGCCATTCTGCCGGAGGCCACCTTGCGGCCTTGATCCATTCTGATCCAAGGTTTTTTAAAGAGGAATCAATTTCCGATCCGATAAAGGGTATTATCTTAAATGATGCGTTTGGACTGGATATGTTTGAATACCTTACTACAGCAGAGCAAGATGACAACACCAGAAGTTTTCTAAATACGTTTTCAAGTGATCAGGAAGTTTGGAAAGTCGCATCACCATTATCCTATCTAAAGAATTTCCAAAGACCTGTATTGTTATTTGTAGGAGAAAAGACCTATCCTGCTATTAAGATCCAGTCGGAAAGACTACGGAAAATGCTCACGGAGTCAAAACGTCCGACTAATCTTATAATAATTCCTGGGAAGAAGCATGTGCCCATGATTACCCAAATGATATTCAGGGGGAATAAACTTTATGATTACATATTGGATTTTATGAGAGACCTTAATTAGTTGACGGTTGACGCTTAACATCAATTAGTGTCGTCAATCTTCCACTCTCCATTACCCCTTAACCTAACCGTTGATCAATTCCCCTCCATCGTCTGATTCCACTGTTACCTCCGGTTATGAGCGCAAACTTATTGAGAAGCTAGCTCGCTGCTTTTAAATTAGCATGTAGAAACTCGGGTTTAGGCGTCATTTTATTTTCAACGCCGGGTTGGTGGTTCTGTTTTTCGTTTCCAGAAAAGAACTTTGGTTTCATTTTCATACATAGGATATATTTGAACAAACCTGTGGGCAATTCTAAAAGTTGATGAGATTTATACATCATTACTTTGATATGATTTCCAAACTTCGCAGATTTTATATTTTTGCCTTTTGATAACTTCATTATACTATGCTAAACACACCACTTGGCCGTTTCCGGATCATTGCCTTTATAGAAGGTTGTTCCTTTCTGCTTATCGGCCTTACTATGATCCTGAAGTATAGGTACGAAATGCCCGGGCCTAATTACGTAGTAGGAATGATCCACGGCTTACTATTTATATTATACGTGGGTATGCTTTTACATGTGGCTTATGTGTATAAATGGTCTTTTTTAAAAGTTGCGTTGAGTTTTCTGGCATCGCTCATACCGTTCGGGACATTTTATGCGGATAAGAAACTATTTAGGATCGAAGAAAGGGAAGCGAGCAAGAGGACTAAATAATTCAGAGGGAATTCTCCATAATCACACCATCCTAATGCAAGGGCCTCGGCTTTATAATTCCCCCTTTCGTATCACTAATCGTACTCATCACAATAAACGCTTTATGATCAATCAGCGCTACTTCCTGTTTCAACTTTGAAACCTCTAAGCGGGTAACTACAGTAAAAATTATATCGATATCCTTACTTTTGAACTGAGAGCTTTCAAAACCCCGTTCGCCTTTGTAGATCGTAACGCCGCGTCCAAGATTTTTGGTTATTGCATCGCGAATCTGAGTACTCTTGGCTGAAACAATTGTTACGCCGGTGTACTCTTCTATACCCTGAATAATAAAATCTACAGTCTTTGATGCGGAAAGATAAGTTAATATGGAATATAAGGCAGTTTCAATACCAAGTACAAAAGCCGCAAGCAGGAATATCACTACGTTAATCAGCAATATAATGTCACCCATGCTCAGAATGCTTTTTCTATTCAAATAAACTGCTAAAATCTCTGTCCCGTCAATTACACATCCGCCGCGTATTGCAAGGCCGATTCCTGCCCCCAAAAAGAAGCCCCCGAATATCGCGGTAAGTAATTTATCATTAGTTATAACAGGAAATTGAACAAAATATATAGTAGCAGCTAATACAACAATTGCTATGGACGTGACAATTGCAAACCGTTTGCCAATTTGTTTAGCGCCCAGGATGATGAAAGGTATATTAAACAAGACCAGCCAAACGGATACAGGAATACCTGTCGATTCGGTCAATTGGAACGTTAACAATGATATGCCGGTAATACCTCCATCAATAAAATGATTAGGAAGAAGAAAGCCCTTCAGGCCAAAACAGGCAAGCGCGATCCCCAGTAAAATAAGTCCTGCTCTTCCCAAATTAATTTTATACTGCAGTATCTTTCTGGATCGTCTCGTAGCTTTCATGTTTTAAAAATACTCAAAAGGTTTGCAGCTAAAGAAAAGTTTAGCCATATTTGCTTTCCGAGATGAAAGCAAACAATTTATATACAAAGTGGTGGTGGCGGATGAGTAATCATTTGGCGATCAGTAAAAGTATATAGTATTCAACATAAAGAAACTAGATATGAAGGGTTGCCAAGGCAACCCTTTTTTCATGTGATATAGGTTGCTTTTTAATGGCAATGAAGCTTGCATGAGCTTTTTTCATGTCGCTGTGTGAGTGATAAGCTTATACAGGTTTTATTAAAAGATTTAATAACACAACCGTGAAGAAAATATTAAACCATCTGTTTGAGCAAAAAACATTTCGGCAGGAGGAAGCGAAAGAGATCCTCACGAACATAGCACTTGGGAAGTATAATAATTCTCAGATGGCGGCTTTTATGGCAGTTTACTGTATGAGGAACATTACAGTAGATGAACTCCAGGGATTCCGAGATGGTATGCTTGATTTATGCCTTAAACCAAACCTGGCTGATTATGACCTCATAGACCTTTGTGGAACTGGCGGTGATGGAAAGGACACGTTTAATATTTCTACACTTGCATCATTTGTGGTGGCCGGGGCGGGATACAAGGTTGCAAAGCATGGCAATTATGGAGTTTCTTCAGGTTGTGGTTCGTCAAACGTCATGGAGTTTTTGGGATATACTTTCACGAACGATTCAGATAAATTGCGTCGAAGCCTGGACACTGCAGGTATTTGTTTCCTTCATGCCCCACTTTTTCACCCGGCTATGAAAACAGTTGCTCCCATTCGAAAAGAACTTGGCGTGAAAACGTTTTTTAATATGCTTGGACCGATGGTAAATCCGGCACGTCCTCAAAACCAGTTAGTGGGTGTGTTTAGTCTCGAATTAGCAAGGCTATATGCTTATTTGTATCAGAAGTCTTCAGTGAAATACACGATAGTGCACGCCCTCGGGGGATATGATGAAATCTCCTTAACCTGCGATTTTAAAACGTTTTCGGGAAGCGGCGAGCATATTCACTCTATCGCTCAGATGGGTTTCGAAAAAATCGATCCTTTGAAGATTGGTGGCGGGAATACCGTCGAAGATTCTGCTCTTATTTTCAGAAATGTGCTAAATGGCACGGGAACTGCGGAGCAAAACAATGTGGTAACTTGTAATGCTGCTATCGCAATTCAGACAATTAAACCTCAAATATCTTTTGCCGATTGTTTTTATGAAGCGCAGGAATCTTTAAATAATAAGAAAGCATTGGAAAGTTTCAAGAAATTGATAGCATGATAATCAAGGTCTGCGGTATGAGAGAGCCTGACAATATCAGGGAATTAGCAGAGCTAAAACCTGATTATGTGGGATTCATTTTTTACCTGCATTCAAAACGGTTCGTCGGAAATCTTCAGGCGGATGCTTCGGTTTCGCTTTCACCTGGAGCAAAAAAGACAGGAGTATTCGTCGATGAAACGATGGATGCTATGGCTGATATAGTGATTAAACATGACCTCGATGCGGTGCAACTGCACGGTGAGGAGAGTGGAGAGTTCTGTAGGACATTCAGGAAATTCCTTCATAATATGCAAACCGAAAAGCATGTAGAATTAATTAAAGCTTTCGGGATTTCTGAGCAGTTCGATTTTGGCACGCTGGATAACTATGAAGATTTTGTGGATTATTATTTATTTGACACAAAAAACGCGGGACATGGTGGGTCTGGAGTAGCTTTCGACTGGAGCATTCTTGAGAATTATCAGGGTAAAAAACCATACTTTCTAAGCGGGGGACTAAGTCCGGATAATATTGATGGAATTAAAGAAATTAAAGATGTAAGATTCTATGGAGTAGATCTTAACAGCAAATTTGAAAATGCGCCAGGAGTGAAAGATATTGGCAAACTAAGAGATGTTTTTAAAAGAATTAGGAGCTTCTAATTTCTAACCTGCCGGCCGGCTGGCAACCCACCTGCCTGACGGCAGACAGGCAACTAGCAACCAACAACGGAATATGAACAAAGAATTTATAAAAAGTTCGGTGAACTGGGGAGTAAGTGAAAACGGGTATTTTGGAGATTTCGGGGGTGCTTATATCCCTGAAATGCTTTACCCGAATGTCGAGGAACTTCGAACAAGGTATCTGGAGATTATATATGAGTCTGCTTTTCAGGAAGAATTACATCAGTTGCTGAAAGATTATGTGGGTAGGCCTTCACCCTTATTTCTGGCGGGAAGGCTATCGGAGAAGTACGGTGCGACAATCTATCTGAAGCGTGAAGATTTAAACCATACAGGAGCCCATAAGATCAACAATACAGTGGGACAAATTTTGCTAGCTCAGCGTTTAGGAAAAACGCGGATCATCGCCGAAACCGGGGCTGGGCAACATGGCGTTGCTACGGCTACTGTTTGTGCTCTTATGGGTCTTGAATGTGTAGTATATATGGGCGAAGTTGATATTCAGCGTCAGGCTCCTAACGTAGCGCGCATGAAAATGATGGGAGCAACAGTAGTTCCAGCTACGTCAGGAAGCAAAACCTTGAAAGATGCTACAAATGAAGCTATGAGGGACTGGATAAATAATCCGGTAGACACACATTATATCATTGGTTCAGTAGTCGGTCCGCATCCATATCCGGATATGGTTGCACGATTTCAGGCTATCATTTCTGAAGAAACCAAATTGCAGCTCAAAGAAAAGACCGGATCTGAATACCCTGATATTGTAATGGCCTGTGTGGGTGGCGGTAGTAATGCCATGGGTATGTTCTATCATTTTCTGGATGATGAAAAAGTGAAGCTTATTGCAGTGGAAGCGGCTGGAAAGGGCGTTGACAGCGGAAAATCGGCGGCAACTACAGCCCTTGGTCGAGAGGGTGTTCTTCATGGAAGCCGCTCTATATTAATGCAAACAGAAGACGGGCAGGTTGTGGAGCCTTATTCAATTTCCGCAGGACTTGATTACCCTGGTATCGGACCGCAGCACGCGCATTTGTTTAAAGCGTCACGTGGCGAGTATGTAAGCGTAACGGATAATGAAGCAATGGATGCTGGGCGCCTATTGGCCGAACTGGAAGGTATCATACCGGCTATTGAAAGTGCGCATGCATTGGCCCATTTGGAAAAAATGAAATTTAAAGGAGATGAAATTGTGGTGATCTGTCTTTCTGGACGTGGGGATAAAGACCTCGATAACTACATGAAACATTTTAACCTATAGAAGCCATTCAAAGACAATGAACAGACTTAACAAACTTTTTGAGAATAAGAAGACGCCTATTTTATCCATTTACTTTACCGCAGGTTATCCCAATTTAGAAAGTACGCTCGATATTGCGGAAGCCCTGGAAAAAGGAGGTGCAGATTTTATTGAAATCGGTTTCCCCTATTCTGATCCGGTTGCAGATGGGCCTGTAATCCAGGCAAGTTCGCAGATCGCATTAAACAACGGAATGACCCTTCCCATACTTTTTGAACAATTGAAAGAACTGAGGAAGCGTGTGTCTATTCCAGTATTGCTAATGGGCTATGTAAATCCGGTGCTGCAGTATGGTGTGGAAAACTTTTGCAATAAGGCAGCTGAAGTAGGTGTAGATGGTGTAATTGTGCCAGATTTGCCTATGTATGAATATGAGAATCTGTATAAGAGCTGTTTCCTGGAAAACAAATTGAGCAACATTTTTCTGGTAACGCCTCAAACTTCCGCAGAAAGGATTAAAAAAATTGATGAGTTGAGTAATGGGTTCATTTATCTGCTGTCCTCGTCATCTACAACTGGAAAAGAACTAAAAGTTTCTGACGATGCTGATACATATTTTCAAAGGATAAAAGATATGAATTTGAAGAATCCTACGATGATTGGCTTTGGGATATCCGACAAGAAGAGCTTCGACAAAGCAGCGGAATATACTCGGGGGGCTATTGTAGGAAGCGCTTTTGTTAAGACATTAGCTCAGCCCGATGCTTTAGCAAATATTCCTGCCTTTATCAGTACAATCCGGACATAGCGTCTAACATATTAATCAATAGAGACTACTAACTATGATATTAGTTCTACCTACCCAACGAAACAAAAACGCAAAAGGACGCAAAGTTCAACGCAGAGTACGCGAAGTTTTAAACATGTGCTTATAACATAAATCGCTTTTAATGACTCGTCCTTTGCGCGAACCTTTGCGTCCTTGGCGTTTAAAGTAGGCGCTAAGCCAATTCTCTTAGTATTTTTCACCTACTGTTGCCCTACATCAAATCTGGTTTAAATACCAATTTAAAAAATTGCCAATCTATTTGTTTAATTTCAATAGTTCTGTAACTTGAATTAGAAAGCGGCTACGTGAGTTCGATATACCATCCTTAAAGATTATCTCATGAATCTATTAATAGTTTTAGTTTTCGTCATTGGATATGCGGGAATTGCCTTTGAGCACCCACTAAAAGTTAATAAAACGGCAAGTGCCCTCCTAACAGGTGTATTATGCTGGACTATTTACATGATGAGTAGCTCAGATATAGACCTGGTTTCAGGGCAGCTTTACGAGCATTTGGGGCAGATATCTGGTATACTATTCTTTTTGCTCGGTGCGATGACTATCGTGGAGCTTATTGATGCACACGATGGTTTTGAGGTGATCACCAACCGGATTAAAACCACAGATAAGAGAAAGCTACTGTGGATCATTTCCATTTTAACATTTTTCTTATCCGCTGTTCTGGATAATCTTACTACGACCATTGTAATGGTTTCCCTACTCAGGAAACTCATAGATGATAAACAGACCCGTATGTTTTTTGTAAGTATGGTGGTCTTAGCTGCAAATGCCGGAGGTGCCTGGACACCTATTGGCGATGTCACAACAACAATGCTTTGGATAGGAGGGCAGCTTACAACCGGGAATATCATTGTTAATTTGTTCATCCCAAGCATGGTATGTTTGATTGTTCCATTGCTGGTGCTTTCTTTTTCCATGTCAGGCAAGGTTGAAACTCCGCAGGTGATGGAAAGCCACCAAGCTGAAAAGACAAGTTCTTTTGATAAGAAATTAATCCTCGCTATGGGAATAGGTGCCTTGTTGTTCGTGCCTTTCTTCAAAACAATCACACACTTGCCTCCCTTTATGGGGATGTTATTTGGCCTGGCGATTTTGTGGATTATAACAGAAATTATGCACAAGGATAAGAACGATGCTGATAAAGATGCTTATTCGGTAGTCCACGCTCTTCGCAAGGCAGACGTACCGAGCGTTCTGTTTTTCCTGGGGATTCTGGTTGCTATTTCAGCGTTGGAATCTACACATCAATTACAGGACCTCGCAGCCTATATGGATGAAAAGATCGGGAACCTAAATGTTATTGTCATTTCAATCGGGCTACTCTCCGCGATAGTTGACAATGTACCGTTGGTTGCGGCCGGGATGGGAATGTATGATATGACCACTTATCCTACTGACCACTATTTCTGGTCGTTCCTTGCGTATTGTGCCGGTACGGGCGGCAGCATCCTGATTATTGGTTCGGCAGCCGGCGTAGCGGCTATGGGTATGGAGAAAATTGATTTTATCTGGTACCTTAAAAATATCACGTTTCTGGCCTTTCTCGGCTATATGGGGGGCGCAGGAGCATTTCTTCTTCAGCACTATCTGCTCGGTAGCTAAAGGAATTCAGGACAAAGCCCAGGCTATTGCTATGCTCACCAAAAAGGGATAATTTTAATTATGGAAACTATTCTGTTAAGCGTACTATTGCTAGGTCTGGCGGTCGCTGGAATTGCGGTTCGGATCCTTCTTAAAAAAGACGGACAGTTTTCAGGAACCTGCAGCAGTAATAATCCATTACTACAAAAAGAGGACGGCGTGTGCAGCATATGCGGAGCCAAACCGCTCGAGAATTGCAAGTCTAATTAACCTCCTTGATTAGGTTTTTCATTCCATCCGATTGGAATGTTTTCCATTTTCCGTCTTCAGCATAAACAAAAAATACGTCAAGTTTTAAGTCTTTATTTTCCTGCAGAAATTCTTTAGCCCGGTCAAGTCCCATGACCATAAAAGCAGTCGCATACGCATCTGCGCTCATTGCATCATCTGCAAGTACCGTTGCACTTAAGATGTTCTGTTTCGCAGGGTAACCGGTTCGGGGATCAATGATATGAGCGTATTTCATCCCGTCTTCTTCATAAAACTTTCTGTAATTTCCTGAAGTGGCCAAGGCCCTGTTTTCTAGTTGGACAATGGCCTGAAGCTTCCGTTCCGCTCCCTGCACTTCGTCAGGCCTATCGATTCCAACTGTCCAATTATCCTGGTTCTTACTGCCTTTTGCGATTAACTCACCACCCAGTTCTACCAGGTAATTATGTACACCATGTCTGTCCAGATACGCCGCTAAAACATCTACAGAATAGCCTTGTGCGATTGCGTTGAAGTCGATATTGATTTCGGGCCGGGCTTTAATAACCTTGTCATTTTCGAGTTTGAGCATTCGGTAACCGACCAATTTTCGTAAACTGTCAATTGTCAGGCTATTAATTGATAATTTTTTTGCCGGTCCAAATCCCCATGCGTTTACAAGTGGCCCGACAGTAATATCAAATAGGCCCTGTGTTTTATCGGAAACCTCCATTGATTTTAAGAACACATCTCTAAAATATGAGTTGATAAGGACATCTTTTTCATTTCTGTTTATCCGGCAGATAATTGACGATTTTACCCAGGTAGAAAGTGAAAGGTCTAGCTCCTTTAAGATGGACTCTATAGCGGATTTATGTTTGCCGGGATTTTCAGAAATGTATGTAATATGCCAGGTAGTGCCCTGTGCTTCCCCCGAAATCTTATGAATTGCTGCTTTGTCTTTACAGCCCGAAAGCCATAGTAGAGAGAACATCATTACCTGGCACAATTTCATACAATTCCGTTAGCCGCCAAAATCGTCGAATGCAATATTTTCACGTGGTACACCCAGCTCATCAAGCATTTTGAATACTGCTGAATTCATCATAGGCGGCCCGCATAAGTAATATTCTATTTCTTCCGGTTCTGGATGGTTTTTGAGGTAGTTCTCGTACAATACATTATGTATAAAGCCTGTAAAGCCCGTCCAGTGGTCCTCTTCGAGCGGTTCCGATAAGGCTATGTTATATTGGAAATTTGGGAAATCTTTTTCAATACCCCTGAAATGTTCGGTGTAAAATATTTCTCTGAGCGAGCGTCCGCCATACCAAAAGCTGATCTTTCTGTCGCGTTCTTTCTCTGTATGAAATATGTGAAAAAGATGGGAGCGTAAGGGCGCCATACCTGCGCCGCCGCCTATATAAATCATTTCTTTTTTAGTTGGTTTGATTTGGAAATCGCCAAAAGGACCGGCAATATTCACCTTGTCGCCGGGCTTGAGTGAAAAAACATAGGAAGAGCAAATCCCGGGATTTACGTTCATAAATCCGCCGGACTGCTGATCGAAAGGAGGGGTAGCCAGCCGGATATTAAGCATAATAATATTCCCCTCCGCCGGATGATTGGCCATCGAATAAGCACGAAATATCGGTTCCGGATTCTTCATTTTAAGATCCCAGATCTTAAACTTATCGTAATCATCGCGAAAGCGGTTATCAATTTTGTAGAGCTCGTCTTTGAAGTTAACGTTTATTACAGGAACGTCTAATTGGATATAACATCCCGATTCAAAGTCCAAAAATTCCCCTTCGGGCAGTCTGACAACAAGCTCTTTTATATAAGTAGCCACATTGTTATTCGACACCACTTCACACTCCCATTTTTTAATGCCAAAGACTTCATCAGGAATCTTAATTTCCATATTCTGCTTCACTTTCACCTGGCAACCAAGTCGCCAATGATCCTGTTGCTGTTTGCGTGTAAAATATGGCACCTCGGTGGTTAGGATTTCACCACCTCCGGAAAGAACCTGGCATTTACACATTGCGCACGTACCACCGCCTCCACATGCAGAAGGAAGGAAGATTTTCCGTTGTGATAAAGTAGTGAGAAGGGTTGAACCTGCTTCAGTTTCAATAATCTCCTGATTGTTTATATTAATCTTGACCAGGCCTGAAGGCATCAGTTTTGTTTTGGCTACAAGTATAATATAAACAAGCACAAAATTAAACGCAGAAAATATCACTACACTGGTGAGGATAGTGGTCATGTCAATTGCTAGAAGAACCATAGTGCTGATCATTTTCTTAAACGCCGCTTTTAAAGGGTAATACCCATGAAACTCATAAAGCCAATAGCCATTAAGCCTGTAAGGATAAATGTGATGCCGAGGCCTCGAAGAGGAGCAGGAATATTCGAATACCGGATTTTTTCACGAATTGCAGCTAGTGCTACTATGGCAAGTGCCCAGCCAACTCCGGACCCCAGACCGAACACTGTTGCTTCACTTAAGGTGGAATATTCTCTTTCCTGCATAAACAAAGCCCCTCCCAATATCGAACAATTCACAGCGATCAGCGGAAGGAAAATACCCAGCGTGGCATATAAAGCAGGAGTATACTTTTCAACCACCATTTCAACTAGCTGTACAATGGATGCGATTGTTGCAATAAACATTATGAAGCTGAGGAAACTTAGGTCAACAGTTGCAAAATCTTCAGACAACCAGGTTAACGCTCCGGGTTTAAGCAGATATTTTTCCAGAACGTAGCAAACAGGTACCGACACAGCTAATACAAAAATAACTGCCATACCTAGTCCTACTGCGCTCTTGACTGTTTTGGAAATGGCCAGGTAAGAACACATGCCCAGGAAATAGGCAAAGATCATGTTCTCGATAAAAATGGCCTTGATAAATATGTTTACGTGATCCATATTTTTATTTAGTTTCTATCAAGTTTCTGTTACGGCTCCTTTGTATCCAGATTATAATTCCTACAATAATCAGGGCCATTGGCGGCATGATGACAAGACTGTTGTTAAAGTATCCCATATCGTACAGTGATTGGGGAAT
>NZ_JBKJUM010000163.1:0-17084 GCF_046590655.1 Daejeonella sp. | reverse complement strand
CCCGTAATTGGCCATGTTAAAAGTTTAACTCCCTCTGACGGAGATGCAAACATCAATTTGCGAGTTTCTCTTTCCATGCTGAGTACTGTTGTCACCTTGGAAAACAGCAAGAGGAAGAGAATAAAGCAAAGCCTGCTTCGCCTGAATAGTATAAATTTTATCATTTTAAAGGGTTTTAATTTATTGTTTTGTAAAATACTTCGGTCGCCCACCTCCATATTGAATGAACTGCGAATGTTTGATTATTATTAAAATACGAGAATTTTTAACCTGACAATTTCTTTTCACTAGATAGATATGGTTGACCTACGGGCATATTTTTGTAAGAACAAGTCTAAGAAGTAAATTCTAGAAATATGATGATACCACTATAAAAATTTATGCAATCGTTGCCGGATATTAGAAAGTGAAAAAAACTTCGAGACATTTCAATTAGTACAGGCGGTTATTTCTGTTTGTTTCTTATTGCTTGTTGTCCATTCTTTTTCAAACTTAGATTGTATATTTAAATGGACGAGCTCGTATCTGCAGAAAAAAGCCCTGGCTTTTTCTACTGTGGTAAGGCGCCCCTGCGGGAGCTTTTTGCATCAGGGTAAATCAAGAGCAATTACTTACTATATCTTCCGCTGAATTTTTCTGATTGCAGTTTCGATTGATTTTTCAGGTTCAATAATATTATACTGGCCCCAGAATTCAGCATCAGCGAAGTTCGACACCTTATCCATCATGATCACATTTTTTCTTAGTTTCTGAGTCGACTTTTGGGGATCATTGTTTTTCTTTTTCCAGTCCGTAACAGCCAGTTCAATTGATGATTGATAAGTGGTATTTAACAGTTTCTTATCCCAATTTACTTTGAAAGTAATGTCACCACGGGAATAGGCAAACAGCCATTTTCCATCTTGTTCCCGATAATTGATCTGGTAGCTGGCTTCGAGGGGATATACCTTAGCTCCGGGGGGCTTCTTTTCAGTAAACATCAAACCTGCCGCCTTTTTGTCCTCAACATTCAGGTTAAATGTGGCACTAATGATTGCCATACTCTCGGTATCGATAAATAATTTACCATAATAAAGTGGAGTAGTGATCTCAGGCTTTTGTTTAAAGGTCAGGACATACACCTTTTTTTCATCGATTTGCGTATTGTTTTCCAAAGAAAAATCATAAACTTTCAGTGCATCATCAGTAAAAATAAAGCTCGGATACTTCATGATATCGAGGAACGTAGTCGTGTAAGGCCCTCCCTGTAATTTGAAAGCCAGCGTGTCTAGTTTAGCGTAGTCTGTATTTTTTCGCCCTTTAAATAGTTCAATTAAATCATCAACATTATTCAGATAAGGTTCCTTTTGGATTTCAACAACTGCTTCTGAAAGCGATAAATATGCCCGGCGTTTTCTGATTGTCTCACGGTAAAACCCGGTCATCACATTTAGGTCGCCCCCATAATTCTGCTCCCTTTTACTCAACACCTGACTGAAAAGTTTATCTGCGTCGTTGGTTGAGACAATGACCTCTCCGAGGGCAACATTAAAGGACTCCAGAAGGATTTGATTTTTTTCAGGCTGCAGTTCCTTAAGACTGATTACCTTATTCCTGTATCCGAGGAAAGAGATCATTAAATCGGCATTTGAATTTTCTTTGGATATTTTAATCGAAAATTCACCTTCGCTATTGCTAACACCGGATATGTTTGTCCTCAAAACCGATATGGTGGCAAAAGCAAGTCCCTTTTTGGTTTTGCTGTCCAGAACAAATCCTTTGTATTGGATAAATGTACTTGTATCCGTCTGGATTGACGCAAATGTGGTAGCGAAAGAATTCCCGGAGTATGTGGCAATGACCAAAAATAGCGTTGAAGCTGTCAGGAATCCTCTGATTATGCTGCGGATCTGTGTTTTCATGCCAAATGATTAAATTGTTTTCCTTGTGTAATTAGAATTATAAATATAAGCAGTGGAATCGGTATATGATATACTGATCCACACCCCCCATTTCTGAATAGGCACATTTCTGATTAAAATGGATCCCAATGAAAACAGGATTTTTGTTTAATTGTAGCATGAATGTGTGCAATGTACTTCTTACAATATATTGCAAAATAAATGATGAGACACCCATAATTTAGATAGCCAGAAAAATAGGGAATATATGACAGAAAATTAACCCTCCTGACTGAAAATGTTACATAAAGTATTGACAACCAAAAAATAAAGGGAATTCTACTGAGAGATAGGTAGCTGATTTTATTTGTAGTATTCCTGATAGAGGGCATCATTCTTGCCGTATCCTTATTCAAAATTATTTCTCCATACTTTTCGAGATTTAGATTGTACCTTTAACGTGACAAACTTCTATCTAGAAAAAATACAGGCTTGTTTCATCTGAACAAATAACTAATAGGATTTTAAGTCCGGCGTTTCTTGTTATGGTTTAAAACTTTGATTTTAATGGCGTGAATTGTTGTAGACCTTAAAAAAATTTTTAAATGATTAAATCCGTAACCTTAAAAGATATTGCAACTGCATTAGGCCTATCTGCCTCTACAGTTTCAAGGGCATTGAGAGATGGTTATGAGATTAGTGAGGAAACCAAGCAAAAGGTTAACGATTACGCTAAGAAAATTAACTATAACTGCAATCTCGTAGCTTTGAGTCTAAAGAATCGTAGGAGCTATTCAATTGGCGTCGTTTTATGTGAAGTCTCGAACAATTTCTTTTCTCAAACAATCAACGGGATAGAGTCGATAGCTTATGAAAAAGGCTATAACGTAATTATTTCGCAAAGTCACGACTCTTATGAAAGGGAGGTTATGAACGTGAACCACTTAGCCAACAGATCCGTGGATGGTTTATTGATTTCGATGGCAGCAGAAACTACAGACTTTTCCCATATAACTGATTTGCATAAAAAAGGCTTGCCAATAGTATTTTTTGACAGGATTATCGATGAAATAGAGACGCATAAAGTGACATCCAATAACTTTCAGGGTTCGTTCCAGGCAACTGAACTTCTCATCAAATCCGGGAAAACCCGAATTGCTCACCTTGCCAATGCGCCCCAATTATCTATAACTAAAGAACGCCTTAGCGGATATAAAGCCGCTCTGGAAAAATACAATATTAAATTTAATCCTGATTATGTAAAACATTGTCATCACGGAGGAAGGCTCCAACACGAAATTGAGGATGTTGTGAAAGCGTTTTTACAAATGGAAAACAAGCCGGATGCGGTGTTTGTTGCCAGTGACCGCTTAAGTATTTGCTTCCTTACAGCAATTAAAAATTTCAATATAGATCCAAGGGACATTGGAATAGCGGGTTTTTCCAATTCTGATGTCATCGATTTAATGCAGCCATCATTTTCTTACGTAAGGCAGCCGGCCTTTGAAATGGGCCAGGTTGCAACACAAATGCTCATAGAATTAATTGAAAGCAAACATCCTGTAACTGAATTTGAAAAAAGGGTACTGGATACCGAGACTTTTTTGAATAATTCTAATGTAATTAATGACCCCCAGATTTTACTCTGAGCTTTATGGTAAAAATCCATACTGGATTATATTTACCAATTTTCGGTTCGCCGAATGCCCTGCTTGTTCCTGCATTAATCCTGCTGATCACCTAAAATTTGCTCCGGCAACGTTTGCATAAATATTCTCATTGATCTTAATGGCTTTTCGTGAAAAACTGTGTATGATTGTTTTTTAATACGCATTTACACCTCGGCCCTCTTTGCAAAAATCTGTCCGGTAATACTTCAAAAACATTACATCAATGGAACAAAAACTAAATACCATTCTATTTCAAAAATGAGCCGAATTATATAGAACTCAATGAACCTCAGTAAAGAAAACTTAAGTAAGTTAATTCAACTTTCAGATGTCAGGGTTCCACCTTTAAACATATTTGAATTGCCGGAAAAGGTCTTGCAATTCGGGACTGGAGTTTTACTTCGTGGCTTACCGGATTATTTCATTGATAAAGCAAACAGGCAAGGTATCTTTAACGGTAGGATTGTTGTCGTTAAGTCTACAACTAAAGGCGGAATATCGGAATTTGAACAGCAGGACTGCCTATATACAATTTGTGTACGGGGTATAACCGATAAAAAAAAAATAGAGGAAAATATTATTTCTTCGTCCATCAGCCGGGTTCTCGATGCACCAAAAGAATGGGGTAAAATCCTGGAATTTGCGGAGAGTCCGGATCTTGAAATTATAATTTCAAACACTACGGAAGTAGGAATCCAATTAATTGAAGACAATATCAATAACTTCCCTCCTATTTCTTTTCCAGGAAAACTACTGGCTGTTCTTTATAGAAGGTTTGAAATTTTTGCAGGCGATAAGAGCAAAGGACTCGTCATTTTACCAACAGAACTTATCCCTGACAATGGTAAGAAATTAAGAGAAATAGTCATTGAACTTGCGCGGCATAATGAACTTGATCAAAATTTTATAAGCTGGCTAACAGAAGCAAATTACTTTTGCAATACACTCGTTGACAGGATTGTTCCGGGCAAACCTAACCATGCTCCTGAAGGGCAGTTTGCACCAGGCGTCGCCTATGAAGATGAGCTGATCATCGTGGCAGAAGTTTACAAATTATGGGCGATTGAAGGTGATGAACATGTAAAGAAGGTGCTTTCTTTTGCTTCTGCTGATCCGGATATTATTATTTCTCCCGACATTGAAATTTACAGAGAGCTAAAGTTGCGCTTGCTTAACGGAACCCACACATTGAGTTGTGGTCTCGCTTTTCTGTCAGGAATTAAAACTGTAAAGGAGGCAATGGATAATGATGCAGTGTCATCCTTTATTTCGAATCTGATGCTGGAAGAAATTTCAGGAGCTATTCCATATCCGGTTCCTGCCAATAAAGCCATTGAATTCAGCAACAATGTACTTGACAGGTTTCGAAATCCCCATATTGAACACTATTGGCAGAGTATCTGTACGAATTACACAGCTAAGATCACAATGAGAGTATTGCCTGTTTTGAAAAGACATTACGAGTTGTTCGGTCATGCGCCGCGCCGTTTAGCTTTCGGATTTGCAGCATATATCCTTTTTATGAGAGTTACCGTGATTGAAAATGGGTCTTATTATGGAGAATTTAATGGAAATAAGTATTTGATTGATGACGATAAAGCACCCTTATTCTATAAATACTGGCAAAACAAAGAAGTTAAAAGCCTTGTAACCCAACTTTTCGATGACCAGGATCTCTGGAAAACAGAGCTTTCAAAATTTCCGGGATTCGCCGACACTGTTATCTTCTATTTAGAAAACATTTTGGAGAATGGAGTGCAGGAATCACTTCGCCGGCTTAATACAAATTATATATCTGCATAAAATGAGGTCGATTATTCTTAAAGTTCATCCAGATGACAATGTTTTAGTTGCTTTAGCAGACCTTAAAAAGGGAGATGTTGTGAGTAATGATGGGGAGTACTATACGCTTTTGGATGACATAAAGGCAAAACATAAATTTGTTTCAGAAGCTATTCCGGAAGGCCGTGACGTGGTTATGTATGGGGTATTAGTTGGAAAAGCACAGGTTTCGCTTCAAAGAGGGAATGTTCTTACGACTTCAAACATTAAACATGCTGCAAATAATTTTATAACCGGCGATAGAAATACCACATGGAATATTCCAAGTGTTTCAGAATTTGAAAACCGAAGTTTTCTTGGATTTCACCGCTCTGATGGCAGCGTTGGAACATCAAATTACTGGTTAGTTATTCCCATGGTCTTCTGTGAAAATAGGAATCTGAAAGTTTTAGAGGAGGCTTTAGCTACACCGCTTGGATATGCGCGAAGAAAAGCTTACCAGGCTCAGGTGTTGAATCTTGTTGAAATGTATAATAATGGGGAAAGTATTGACACTTTGTTGAATGAGCCCCTGTATGTAGAGAACCTTGCACAAAAGCAAGAGCGGGTTTTTCCAAATATTGATGGAATAAGATTTCTAACTCATGATGGTGGCTGCGGTGGAATTCGTCAGGATGCTGAAACTTTATGTGGCCTTCTTGCAGGATACATCACCCACTCCAATGTTGCGGGAGCAACAATACTTAGTTTGGGATGCCAGAATGCTCAGGTTTCTATCTTACAGGCTGAAATATTGAAGAGAAATCCCGATTTTGATAAACCGTTATATATTCTGGAGCAGCAAAAAATTGGATCCGAAGAGGATCTGATTCAATTGGCCATTAAACAAACCTTTGCCGGGCTCGTACAAGCCAATCAGCATACCCGGCAGCCGGCACCTTTAAATAAGCTTTGTATTGGTTTGGAATGTGGGGGTTCTGACGGTTTCTCAGGTATTTCAGCCAATCCGGCGATAGGATATACTTCTGATTTACTTGTCGCCCTGGGAGGTGCTGTAATATTGTCTGAATTTCCTGAACTTTGCGGCGTAGAACAAAATTTGAGCGACCGCTGCGTGAGCTTTGAACAGGCCGAAAGATTTTCATCGCTTATGCGGACCTACAACGAAAGGGCAATAGCTGTTGGTTCCGGTTTTGATATGAATCCATCGCCTGGAAATATTAAGGACGGATTGATTACAGATGCTATAAAATCCGCCGGCGCAGCTAAAAAAGGAGGAACATCACCCGTCGTTGAGGTACTGGATTACCCGGAAAAAGTTCGAATGCAGGGTCTTAATTTGTTATGTACTCCGGGTAACGATGTTGAGTCTACAACCGCGGAAGTTGGTTCGGGGGCGAATATTGTACTTTTTACTACAGGATTGGGCACCCCAACCGGAAATCCAATAGTACCGGTCGTCAAAATTTCTAGCAATACCGCCCTGTTTGAAAAGATGGGAGATATTATGGACATTAATACAGGAACAATTATCGAAGGAGATGAAAGCATTGAGGAGGCAGGTAGAAGAATTCTGGATTATGTAATTAAAGTAGCCAGCGGTGAAATTGAAGTCAAAGCGGTGGAAAACGGTCAGGAAGATTTTATCCCCTGGAAACGTGGAATATCTCTATAAAAGTATTAACAATTAAATTACCCTTAAGATACGCGCGAATGAAAAAGTTTTTAGATGAAAATTTCCTGCTCCAAACCAAAACAGCTCAGCAGCTTTACTACGATTTCGCTAAAGAAATGCCCATTATTGATTATCATTGTCACCTCCCTCCGGATCAGATAGCAGAAGATATTCAATTTGAAAACTTGTCCAGGATCTGGTTATATGGCGATCATTACAAATGGCGCGCAATGCGTGCAAATGGGATAGATGAATCTTATTGCACCGGTAATAAGAGTGACTCTGAAAAATTCCAGAAATGGGCAGAAACCGTTCCGTATGCATTAAGAAATCCATTATATCATTGGACACATCTTGAATTGCAAAGGTATTTTGATATTGAGGATATTTTATCCGGAGATAATGCAATGGATATCTATGAAAAATGTACACATAAATTACAAACGCCCCAATTTTCTGTACGTAATCTTTTAAAGAAAATGAATGTTGTGACCGTTTGCACGACAGATGATCCGATCGATTCACTGGAACATCATCAAAAAATTAAGCAGGATAATTTTGAGATAAAAGTGCTTCCTGCGTTTCGTCCTGATAAAGCTATGAACGCAGACGAACCTGAAGCCCTAAACAATTATATTAACAAACTGGAAGAAGTCAGTGGAATATCTGTAGATAATTATGATGACTATCTGAAGGCACTTAAAAGTCGTCATGATTACTTTGCTGAGAATGGATGTTCCGTTTCGGATCATGGGCTAGAAAAGATTTTTGCTGAAGACTATACCGACCAGGAGATTAGAAATATTTTCAATCTGTTAAGAAATAGAAAAGCAATTTCTGATACTGAAATACTGAAGTTTAAATCGGCTTTACTGTTTGAATTTGCTTTATGGGATCATGAAAAAGGATGGGTTCAGCAATATCACCTCGGAGCTTTGAGAGGTAATAATACCCGGAAGCTAAAAGAGCTTGGCCCTGATACAGGTTGGGATTCAATTGGGGATTACAGCCAGGCAAGGTCACTTTCAAAATTTCTGAATAAACTCGATCAGGAGGATCATCTGGCAAAAACAATTCTTTATAATTTGAACCCAGCGGATAATGAACTAATTGCCAGCATGATTGGTAATTTCAATGATGGATCCGTTGCAGGTAAGATCCAATTCGGTTCCGCATGGTGGTTCCTGGATCAAAAAGATGGGATGGTAAAACAGCTTGATGCCTTATCTAATATGGGTTTGCTAAGCCGTTTTGTAGGAATGATAACCGATTCAAGAAGCTTTTTATCTTATCCCCGACATGAATACTTCAGACGTATATTGTGCAACTTAATTGGTAATGATGTTGAAAATGGAGAACTTCCTAATGATATGAAATGGTTGGGTCAGACAGTTCAGGATATTAGTTTTAATAACGCCAACAAATATTTTAATTTCTGAAAGTAAGCAGTTCTATAATCAGGAAAGTAAAGCTTAAACTTAGAATACAAGTTTAAGCTTTACTTTTTTGCCCAATAATCAATAACAGTAACTTTATCTAAATGGGGTTTTAATATACCCACAAATACTTTGTGTTCTGAATGAACTAAATAATCATCCCTATCTTTCTCATTTTTGAAACTTACAAAAAAGCAATGAGTCAAGCCTTGATTTAGTTTTTCAGGGCTATTATTAGTACCCCATTCAAAATCCTTTATCAAATTGATCTTGCCGGATAAAGCACGAAAAGCATCTTCAACCCTTTTAATATCCTGAGGTTTTGAATTATCCTTAAATTTAAATAACACAACATGTCTCAATAACTTATTTGACATTGTTGTATTTTGCGCATTGACCGGTTCAGTTAACATAACGAGACTTGTAAAGGAGATAAACAGGCAAAAAATTGTTGTTTTCATGTGAATATATTATGTGAGGGGTGGGCAGGTAATCGTCAAGTTTATTTAGATTTTAACACGTAATTTTATTTGCTAATCTATAAGTTATTAACGAACAAATCCACTAAAATTGAAACAATAGGTTTTGATAGTAATCCTTTTTAGGCTATTTGAATTCAATTCCAACAGAATCATTTTCTATCTAGCCTAAAATGTGAAGTATAACCGGCATGAATTATCTAGCCAATGGCACCCGGCTTAATCTTTGAAAATTAAATTTTTATCTTGCAGCAGCATCTCCTAATTAATCATTATGGAACAAAATGCCCAGTTAAAACTAGCTTTTAACTTTGTGCAATATACGAATAGGAACATATTCCTCACCGGTAAAGCTGGTACTGGGAAGACGACCTTTTTGCATAATCTAAAAAAACAATCTCCAAAACGCATGACTGTGGTTGCGCCGACTGGGGTTGCAGCCATTAATGCCGGAGGCGTCACAATAAACTCTTTTTTTCAGCTTCCTTTTGGTCCCTATATCCCCGATAGATCTAATAAAAATGGTCAGCATAAGCGGTTCAATAAAGATAAAATAAACCTTATAAGAAGCCTCGACCTGCTTGTTATAGATGAAATTAGCATGGTCAGAGCCGACACACTGGATCACATAGACGAAGTGTTGAGGCGTTATAGAAACCATGATAAACCGTTCGGTGGCGTTCAGCTTTTGATGATTGGTGATCTTCATCAGCTTTCTCCGGTGGTAAAAGAAGAAGACTGGAATCTTCTGAAAGACTATTATCCAAATATGTTTTTCTTCAGCAGTAGGGCATTAAATAAAACTATGCCCGTCAGTGTAGAATTGAAACATATTTATCGACAAGCCGACGACAAATTTATAGAATTGTTAAATAGCGTCAGGAAAAACGAAATCGACCAGAGTGTATTGAACAAGCTTAATGAACGATACATTCCGGATTTCCACCCACGCGACGACGAAGGTTATATTATTCTTACTACACATAATAAAACAGCCAGTGACATAAATGAGGTAAAACTTACAGAAATCGACAAGCCGGGAAAGGTCTTCACAGCACGTATACAAGATGATTTCCCGGAATATTCCTACCCCACTGTCTCTGAACTGGTTATAAAACAAGGTGCGCAAGTTATGTTTGTAAAAAACGACTCGTCCCGCGAGCGTTTATATTATAATGGCAAAATAGGTGTAGTCACCCATATCAATAATGACACAATATTCGTAAAATGTCCGGGGGAGTATTCGGAAATAGCTGTCAACCCGGTAGAATGGACTAATATAAAATATGCGCTAGATCCCCAAAGCAAAGAAGTTCACGAGAAGATAATCGGCACTTTCACCCAATATCCGCTCAAGCTTGCCTGGGCCATCACCATACATAAAAGCCAGGGTTTAACGTTTGAAAAGGCAATTATAGATGCAAATCTTGCATTTGCGCATGGCCAAGTTTATGTTGCACTAAGTCGTTGTAAGAGTTTTGAAGGAATGGTATTGCGTTCTCCAATAGCATTCAACAGCGTTAAAACGGACGGAACAGTGGCTGAGTATAGTAGAATCGCGAATGATAATCAACCCAATGAGCAAGACCTTAATGAAGCAAAAATTGCGTTTCAACAGGATCTGTTATATGAGCTATTTGATTTCACCGGTATTAAAGGCTACTTCTTTCAATTAAGAAAACTATTTGAAGATCATCATACTATTCTGCACCATGGATTCAATGATTCCCTATCAGAGTTTAGAGCTGCCTTTGAAAAGAACATTTACGATGTAGCTGTCATTTTCAAAAGGCAAATGGGAAGTATGCTTAGCGAAAATTTGCTTCCCGAAGAGAATTTGGTGCTCCAGGACAGAATTAAAAAGGCCTGTAGTTATTTCTATAGTAAAATAACCTCAGATCTAAAAGCTGGTTTGTTGGAGTTGAATACTGATTCTGATAATAAAGCTGTCAAAACTAGTTTAGATGAAATAATAGAAGGCTTGTCAAAAGAGGCAAACGTGAAGCTAGCTTTGATGAAACTTTGCTCCGGCGGCTTTTTAACTTCTTCTTACCTCAGAACAAAAGCTGATGCGGAGATTGACCAATCCGGCTCCAGGATAAACAAAGTGGCAAAGTCATCAGTATCCAGAGACATTGCTCATCCGGACTTGTATAATTCGCTCAGAGCTTGGAGAGATGAACTTGCAACAGAAAAAGATGCTCCGGTGTATTTGATCCTCGCTCAGAAATCGATCCTCGAGCTCGTAAAAATCCTTCCATCTACACTGCAAGAGCTGGAAACTATAAATGGAATTGGTAAAATGAAGGTTAAGCAATTTGGAGCGGAAATTTTGGAAATTATCGATTCATATTGCAGGGAAAAAGATGTTGAGCGTGGCAAAATCGAAATCTCTGTTAAACAAACCCGTGCAAAGACAGATACAAGACAGGTTTCGCTTGATCTATTCAGATCCGGGAAAACCATATCAGAAATTGCTGCCGAGCGCGGCCTAACGACTGGTACAATAGAATCACATCTGGGCAATTTTATCATTACCGGCAATGTTTCAGTCTTTGATATAGTCTCAAAAATTAAAGTTGCAAGAATTATGGCTCATCTGGTTCAGAATCCTGGCAAATCAACTACAGAAACTAAAAACGGCCTTGGAGAGAGTATTTCATACGCCGAATTGAAAGCCGTGATGAACCATCTCCTGTATATCCATAGTCAGACATCTTAGGGTAATAGCTCGGAGACGTTATTTCTACGATTCTTTTTCCAATCTGGTGCAACTAAAGCGTTTTATAAAGCGTCATAGTGTTATACACGATCCAAAATTTTTTATCGCAAAACTTATATGTTATGAAAAAGAGAACCTTCACCCTCATCTTTGTTTTTCTTATTGCCGCCGTGATGCCTGAAGCAAGAAGTGAAACATCAACCAGTATAATTTCTACAAGCGTTATTAATCTGGTATTTGGCAAAAGTATAAGTAACAGCTCAGCCCGAAGCAAGCAGGTAAAAAAAAGAAAGATCAAAAAAGTTGTCAGGAAAGTTGCACGCGTATACCGTAAAGGGAAAACTGATCGAACCAGTATAAAGAAATCACGAAAGATTCAACGTCAGGCCCGAAGGATAATTAATGTTTTTTAAAAAGAAATACGCACAAATTAAATTGTGTGCATTTCTTTTATAACCTCTCGACTACTATTTTGCAGTCCAGGTATTATTAGCAGAATTAGAATCCGGCATAACTTTGTCGGGATCAGAAATCACATTCTTAATCTCCTCGTTTGAGGGGTAAAAAAATGTAAATCTTAAGTTCCGCTGCCATACTTCCACAGGCAGATTAATTCGGCTGATCTTGCCGCTTTTAGTTTCGATTTGAAGGATTGTAGGCATCGCCATTTTCTCGAGATTGTCCAGAGTGATATAAGCCCCCTGTTTCGGATCATTTTTAACGTAAGAAACACCGGCAACGGCCTGATCCAGTTTCCAGTTATTTAGAAACCACCCCCGCCAAAACCAGGCTAGATTTTCACCGGTTACATTTTCTATTGTCCTGAAGAAATCGTTAGGAGTAGGATGTTTATACGCCCAACGTCTGATATATTCTTTAAATGCCCGGTCGAAACGCTCCCGTCCGACAACTTGCTCGCGAAGTAGTGTTAAACCGGCGGCTGGCTTGTAATATGCAAGGTACCCGATACTTGATTCTTTCATATTATCGGGACTACTCATCACCGGCTCAAAAGTAGAATTGGTTAGCAATTTCCCATACGTATGCCAATCATAGGGTTTCGGCCTATATTCCCCATTGTTAAAATCTTCACTCGCAAGCGAGTTGATGAATGTATTGAAACCCTCATCCATCCAGGCATGGACACGTTCATTCGAACCCACTATCATTGGAAACCAGGTATGACCAAATTCATGGTCAGTCACCCCCCATAGTCCGTCATTTTTTGCAGTCGCACCGCAAAAAACAATTCCGGGATATTCCATTCCACCCACATTTGATGCAACGTTGGTGGCAGAAGGATAAGGGAATTCCAGCCATTTCTTAGAGTTAAACTCATTTGAAGCTTTTGAATATTCTGTAGAGCGACCCCATGCATCAGGCCCATCGCTTTCTACAGGGTATGCAGAAATAGCCATAGACTTCTTCCCACTTGGAAGATTCATTCTGGCGGCATCAATAATAAAAGCTGCGGAGGAAGCGAATGCTGCATCTCGAGCATTTTTTAGTGAAAATCTCCAGGTTAATTCTTCTTTTCCTAAGGGTCTTGAACGTGGGTCTGTGACTTCATTTGCTGATCTTATTATCACAGTCTTGTCACTTTGAGCAGCTGCAAGCCATCGTTTTTGTTGTTCGGCAGTATAAACATCTTTCGGATTCATTAATTCACCGGAACTTACCACCACATGGTTCGCCGGAACTGTTACGCTTATATCGTAATCACCATAATCCAGGTAAAATTCGCTAGGACCATTGTAAGGAATCGTATTCCATCCAGATACATCATCATAAACACACATTCTCGGATAGAACTGAGCGACTGAGAATATTTTACCGTTTTTAGTATCCAGAATCCCCATACGATCAGATCCGTATTGAGGCGAAATAAAAGAATACTCTACCTTAAGCTGAAGTTTTCCTCCCAAACCTGTCAGCTCTGAAGGAAGGTAGACCTGCATAAGTGTACCCACAATAAAATATTCAGGATCCTTTTCAACTGATTTTCCGCCCTGAGTCTCCAGGATCTTGATTGATTTTATTTTATAGCCCCCATCAAATTTTTGACCGCGAGAACCGCTGCGGCTCCCTGCAGGTGGAACAAGGGCATTGCCTCTTGAGTCTTCCTTGAATAAGTTCTGATCAAGCTGCATCCAGATAAACGCCATTTTATCCGGGCTGTTATTAGTATATGTGATGATCTCGGTTCCAGAAATCTCATTTGCTTGTTCATTGAGCCGCACCGATAACTTGTAATCTGCGCGGTTTTGCCAGTATCCTGGTCCGGGCTGCCCGCTGGCTGATCTAATATCATTCCCATTTTGGGTGTAAAAAATAGGTCCAAAAGCATCATGATAGTCGTAATTTGTTGCCGGTTGCGTAACAACGCCCTGGCCCGTAGCCACCGTTTGCTGTGAAATCGCATCGGATATTCCGCTGAACAACAGCAACGTCAGTATAAAAATTTTCAATCTGCCCATCTAGTATATTTTAAAGACACAAAATAAAGAATTAATTATGACATCGCAGATTCGAAATGATCTACGATATGCCAAACAACTTTTTGTAAGCAGCTTCGTCAAAACCAAGCAGTATACCTTTTTCAGTTTCAATAATTGGCCTCTTAATGACGCTCGTCTTTTCCTGCATAAGTCTGAAAGCCTCAGATTTGGAACTTACCAATACTTGTCTTTCTGGCTCGAGTTGCTTCCAGGTAGTTCCTCGTTTATTAATAAGAGTTTCCCAGCCCAATTGCGAACTCCAAACTTCAAGCTTTGTTTCGCTAATGCCTAGCTTTTTAAAGTCGTGAAATTCATATTCAATATGATTTTCGCCTAGCCAATCAAAAGCTTTTTTCACTGTATTGCAATTCTTAATTCCGTATACCTTCATGAAAATAAATATATAGTTACTCAGGCTGGGAATTCTACTTATTAAACCTGGTCATTGTAAGTTCTGGCCCTACGGTAATAAAGCTTTTTATCATTTCAATAGACCTGTCGATTAACGCAGGCAGATCGGACTGTTCATCATCGTCAAAACCGCTTAAAACATAATCTACCTGCCGGCCTTTTTGGAAATTATCCCCTACCCCGAACCGAAGTCTGGCATAGTCAGAATGGCCCAGCGCAATTTCTATGCTCTTTAGGCCATTATGTCCTCCTGCGCTTCCTTTCGGCTTAAGTCTTAGAGTACCTAAGGGAAGTGCAATCTCATCAACAAGTACCAAAACGTTTTCCACCGGAATTTTTAAATCCTGCATCCAATAATTAAGGGCTTTTCCGCTCAGATTCATAAAAGTTGTGGGTTTGATCAAATGAACTTTTCTTCCCTTATGGCTGAATTCAGTATAATATGCCAATCTCATATTAAAGAATGAAGAATGCTCCTGTTTTGCTAGTTCATCAGCAATCATAAATCCGATATTATGACGTGTGTCAGAATATTCAGGGCCAATATTTCCTAATCCAATAATGAGATATTTCATATAATTTCAAATATGAAGAAATTTTGCGCTTTTGTTTGTATCAAAAAAAAAGCCCCGGATGACCGGGACTTTGAATAACCTACTAAGCTACAATTACTTCTTAGCCTCGGTTTCAGCTTGTTTCAACGCACGTGACATCGTTACAGAAACTATAGTATCTTCAGCATTATTGGTCACCTTGAATTTATCAAACTTCAATTCACCTACTCCTACTGATTTACCAACGTCAAGTTTTTCGATGCTTACCTCGACATACTGCGGCATGTCTTTCGGCAAAGCCTTAACACGCAGTTTACGAAGTTTCTGCACTAATTTACCACCGGTTTTTACCCCTGGTGAAGTTCCGGTAAGTTTTACAGGGATCTGCATAACAACCGGTTTCTTTTCATCAAGTTCCAAAAAGTCCACATGAAGTGGCTGATCAGTTAAAGGATGAAAATGTACATCCTGGATAATAGCCTGGGCTTTCACACCATCTACTTCCAGCGCAACGAATGAAACTTCTGGGGTATACACCAAACTTTTCAAATCAGATGCAGACACAGAAAAGTGGATTTGGCTTTTTCCACCATAAAGAACTGCGGGCACTTTACCTTCGTAACGCAGCTCTTTAGCGTCTCTTTTCCCTACGTTCTCTCTTGGAGAACCGCTAATAGCAATTGACTTCATTTTTATATTTATTATTTGTTTATAGTTGCCTGTTGCCAGGATATTTTATTAGTTGTCTGTTGCCAGGCTAACGTGAAACCGATATTGTATTATTTGTACTATTTTGTCTTGATTCTTGGTTCTTTGTTCTTTGTTCTTTAATCTATATTAAACAGCGCGCTCATAGACCCATGTTCATTAACATTCGCGATTGCCCTGCTAAAAAGATCTGCAGTCGAAAGCACCTTAATCTTCGGACTTGATTTTCTTGCTGCAATTGTGTCGGTAACTATCATTTCAGCTAATGCGGATTTTTCTATCGTCTTATATGCATCACCCGATAAAACGGGATGTGTACAAACTGCTCTTACACTATTAGCACCATTTTCCATAATCAGCCCGGCAGCTTTCGCTAATGTCCTGGCTGTATCGCAAATATCGTCGATCAGAACCACGTCTCTTCCAGACACATCCCCAATGATCGACATTGATTCTATTTCGTTAGCGCGTTTTCTCTGTTTATCACAGATCACAACCTCGGCGTTGAAATATTTTGCAAAGGTCCTTGCCCTGTATGATCCTCCCATATCAGGCGAGGCAATAGTCAAATTTGGCAAATCGAGGCTTTTGATATGGGGAACAAAGATTACAGAGGCATCTAAATGATCCACGGGAATATCGAAAAAACCTTGTATCTGAGCTGCATGCAGATCCATTGTCATTATTCTGTGTGCCCCGGCAGCCGTTATCAGATTAGCCATAAGTTTTGCTCCTATAGCAACCCTTGGCTTATCTTTCCTATCCTGTCTTGCTAAGCCGAAGTATGGAACAACCACAGTTATATAGTGTGCGGAAGCTCTTTTTGCTGCGTCGGTCATCAGTAACAACTCAACAAGGTTATCGTTAGGCTGATTTGTAGACTGGATAAGGAAAACATCGCAGCCGCGTACAGATTCGTTAAAATGTGGCTGGAATTCACCATCACTAAACCTTGAAAGAACTACATCACCTAAACTTTTGCCATAAGCTGCTGCAATTTTAGTAGCAAGGTCAAGGGTGCCTGAACCGGCAAATAACTTGATCGGATTAAAGGATAAAGGCATTTTTTGTTTCGGATATCGACGATTAAAAACAGATATTCAAGATGTCTGGCCTGTTATGACCCTATTATTAATTCCGAAACTCGAAATTTGGTTGCCCGACCAGGATTCGAACCTAGACAAACTGCACCAAAAACAGTTGTACTACCATTATACTATCGGGCAATCAAAATCAAAAAGAAGGTCTTTTTGAAATGGAATGCAAATA
>NZ_JBKJUM010000095.1:0-22564 GCF_046590655.1 Daejeonella sp. | reverse complement strand
TCACACTCATGTTCAAATTTTTAATAAAATATGAACATGAGCAAGATTTCTTATAAAAAATGGACAGATATTGACTATGTGTTCATGTTTTTATAAAAAATGGACATATGGCATCCTGTTGTCTCAGTTCATTAGGATCTGTTTCCCCAAATACCTTCGCCCATATAAGAGGTAAATTTAAACAGTCAATGCTTGAACACGATGCACTTCTGCGTCCTCGACACCTCCCGGTAGGGAGAAAGATCTGCATACTCCCCCGCTTAAAACCTTAGTGTATTTTCTCTTTATCTCTCCATCCAAAATGAGCCCTTAAGTTTTTTTTCTTCTCCAAAATTTCCCCCACTAATTATTTTAATTTTTCCTCCACTTTTCTGACCCAAATTTCTTATCTCCAGTTGAAGACGAATTGAGCGGTATTACTCCCATTTTTAGCACAAATTTGGCTGCTCTGTTAAAACTTCTCGTGCAATATGATAAGTTGGAGGGGGAGGGTTCAAAAATCGCTTAAAAGCTCTTATTTGAGTTGGCAACTTTGGAAATGAAAAAAATGGCGTTTAAATAGTCCTTAAAGCATTTTTTGCCTTAAAATTTGGAATTTTCTTCGACAAATAGCCCTTTTCTTCGACTGTTCTTCGAGTCCGCTTCGAGTCCGTTTCGACAAGTGTTCGACAAGGCTTCGAGAGAGATTCGACAAGCGTTCGAGTCGTGTTCGAGTCCGCTTCGAGTCCGCTTCGACTGGGCTTAGTGTATTTTTCGGGTGACGTTTGTCTCTCGTTCGTGTCAGATTCGATACAGGTTCGACTGGCTTCGCCCGGCAGCCGAAAACGACTCGAAAACGACTCGAACCTATGCCGGGGCTGTTAGGGAGTTGGTAATAACCTGATGAGGAGGTTGGCCCAAGAAATCCACCCCTGAACGGCAGCGGGGGAGACTGAATGCCTATGCAGGTCGAAAAAAGTACAGTATCCTATGAATCTTATCATCCTATGAATCCTATTTCAGACAATCCTCAATAGCCGGATAATCTTAGTTATTTATACATCCAGCATCCTATGAATCTTATCATCCTATGAAATATTGATCCGGTTCATCCATCAAAGATATTAATTTCAACAAGGGAATGGTAATTTTCAATGGGGGTGCCCGACTGGAGGCTATTTTTTAAC
Source organism: Daejeonella sp. (assembly GCF_046590655.1). Lineage (GTDB taxonomy): Bacteria > Bacteroidota > Bacteroidia > Sphingobacteriales > Sphingobacteriaceae > Daejeonella. The sequence goes on along the minus strand of NZ_JBKJUM010000095.1, from coordinate 21,398 downwards.
GCAGGACGCAGAGGTCTTCCCAGAGGGCGCAAAGAGCTAATAATCAATCGACTTTAAACAAACATTTTTGGTCCAATTCTCTGCGAACTCAGCGTGTTACTTTGCGGCCTCAGCGGTTAGATTTAGTGTGCACGTCGCCATTTCCGCTATACGTACTTGCTCCTTGCTCTTTATTCCTTGTTCTTACACAGCTACATGCTGCAATATCGCAACCACCTCATCAGACAAGATTTCTACTTCATGGTGTTCATTCAATGGAATCGCCATATAATCGCCAGGTTCCATAAAACGAACTTCATTTCCTACAGTACACTTACATCTCCCTTTCAGGATCAAAAAGCTTTCATGTGTTTCATCATGAACTTCATCTCCAATATTGTTCGAAGTAACTATGAGAAGTTGAATTACTTTTTCTGACTCCTGAAGTAATCTTGTAAACATGCCATCCTTACCAATATCACCCGGGAGCATATCTTCAACCAGTTTAAGCCATTTTTTGTGATCGGAAGAATTAGTTATAAGCGGCAGGTTGAGAAGGTTCATCTCCTTTTCTTTATCGAGGTTGGAAATGGTTTCCTTAAATAATTCCTTTATCCGAGGCCGGGGCTGGATCGCATTCGATAATGCGTAAATCTCCAAAGCATCTTGTATCTTCTCGTATTCAGCCCTTATTTCAGGAAACATAGAAATCATACGCTCGACTTCCACCCGTTCGCTGGGTTCGACCTGATCCAGGGTATAAAGTTCGAGGATGCCGGATTCTATGTAGGATTGGGAGTTCACAAGTCAAAGGTAATCATTTGGGCGGGGATTGTAACAAGGACTTTTTTTAGGTTACCAGTTACCAGGCTATTCGAATTAAACCTGGTGATATAGGATCATTTTCATCGAAGAGCTAAGCATATAGCCTGGCCGTTGGTAAAAAAGTAACTGGCAACTGTAGGCGTTTAGTCCGGCGACTGGCAACTGGTAACCTTTACTACACCATAAAAATCTCCCTCCAATTTCATAGATTTGTCTTAAAAAAAACCTGACCCTTGACCAAACCCATCCTCGTCCTAAAATTCGGTACAGCATCAATTACCACTAACAAAGGTGAGCTGGATGAAGTTGTAATTGCTGAAATCGCGCGGCAAGTAAATGTTATACATGATAAGTATAACCTGGTAATTGTTTCATCGGGCGCTGTTGGGGCTGGAAAGAATTTTCTTAAAAATTACAGCGGAACATTAAACGAAAAAAAGGCTGCTGCTTCGATTGGGAACCCACTTTTAATGAATACATATTCGCGGTATTTTTCTCCTTATGGAATATCTATCGCCCAGAGTCTGTGTGAAAGGCATCACTTTTCGAACCGCAATCAGTTTTTGCAGCTTAAAATGACTTATGAAAAGTTGTGGGCGAGCAATATTATCCCTATAGCAAACGAGAATGATGTGGTAAGCAACCTCGAACTTAAGTTCTCTGATAACGACGAGCTGGCGACACTCATTGCCGCTGGATTTGGAGCCGAACAGGTTTTGTTCAGTACCTCTGTACCTGGCGTATTGGATGGGAATGGCCATGTTATACCTGAACTGGACACTTCTGATAAAAAAGTGCTCTTGCTTGCTAATAAGGAGAAGTCTTCTGTTGGCCTTGGCGGGATGACATCGAAACTCAATTTTGCCCGCCTTGCCAACCTGATGGGTATTGGTGTAGTTATTTTTGGAGTCAGGACGGAAGACGGAATTTTAAAAGCACTCGACAGGAAAACCGGCACTTTATGCCATGCGCAAAAGATCAATCTTCCTGCACGTAAGAAATGGCTTGCCAGCGGAAGTCTTGTCAGCGGCCGCATCCAGATAGATGCCGGCGCATGCAGAGCCTTATTAAAACGTCACAGTCTCCTTGCAGTCGGTATTAAAAAAATCCTTACAGGTTTTGAAAACGGCGAGATCATAGAGATTTTGGATGAGGAAAATAACGCTATTGCGGTTGCGAAGGCTAAAATTGCTTCATCAGCGTTGGGGGATGATTTTAGTGTGAAGAATTTGGAAGTGGCGCATGCTGATAATATTGTGCTACTATAGTGAAGGCCCGATAGCTATCGGGTTGAGAGTGGGAAGCTGAAAACAGAAACCCCCCGGAGCCAATTAGGAAGTTTTGTTGTTTGCGCTTGTCATTTCGTTCAATTTGAATTGTTGTTTTGATCATCTTACCACCGGTGTGTACGCTCGTGCTCCCCTGCCAAGGGGAGCTGTCACGCTTTTTTGCGGGACTGAGAGGTCCTAAGAACTCCAATCGTCATTAGTTAAAGCTCCTCTGAACCAATTTCAAGACGAATCAATCGTAAAACTTCCATGACATTGCAAAACACTAAATCATTATTAAATCGGAGAATTCTGAAACCCAGATTTCTCAAAAATTCATCTCTCCTTCGGTCATAAATGATTTGCCCAGGTTGATGATGAACTTCACCATCAAGTTCTATAATAAGGTTTTCGGATGCACAATAAAAGTCAACTATATAATTCGCTATCCCGTGTTGCCTCCGAAACTTCCGACCTTTCATTTGCTTACCTTTAAGGAACGTCCACAGGTATTTTTCAGCAGTCGTAGGGTTATTCCTCAGTGAACGGCGACGATCACCAAATCGGGGAATATTGTGAATTTGGGAAGTTTCCATATCATGTGTTAAGATCTGAAGTGGTTAGTAGAAATGGTTATGTTTATTGTGAGAGGTAGGATTTAATTAGTAAAGGGCATTAAGGACCCCTCTGTCAGCCGAAGGGGCTGACAGCTCCCCTTGAAAAAACGGGAGCACGAGCGTACCAAACGATTCTTACGCTCAGATTATCAAACCTAGCACCCAACATCCTATATTTACCGCATATTAATAGAAATGGACAATATTCAAATTCTTCTCGAAAACGCATCCCTCGCCACCACTGCCGCACGTTCGCTCAGCGATGAGAAGAAAGTTTTGATCTTAAAGTCGCTGGCAAAAAAGCTTAAAGATAATGTGTGTTACATCGTAGCAGAAAATAAAAAGGACCTGGAGAAGATGCCGGATACTGATTCGAAAAAGGACAGGCTATTGCTTTCTGAATCCCGGATTAATGATCTGGCAAATAGCGTTGAAGATATAAGTTCATTACCTGATCCATCCAACCATTTGCAGTATGAAAGTACCCTCGCTAATGGCTTGTCCGTAAAAAAGATTACTGTGCCCCTGGGCGTGGTTGGAATTATTTATGAGTCACGGCCAAATGTGACAGTTGATGTGGCTGCTCTTTGTATCCGTTCAGGGAATGTCTGCGTGCTGAGGGGTGGTACTGATGCCTTTTTTACCAATACCGCATTGGTGTCGTTGATAAGGGATGTTCTTTCAGAAAGTAATATAGATGTTAATATAGTGCAGTTACTGCCGGCCGACAGAAAGTTTATGCCTGAGCTTCTGACTGCCACAAAGTACGTAGACATATTAATTCCCCGGGGTTCTCAGCAACTGATAGATTATGTCCGCGAGCACGCTTCTGTTCCTGTGATAGAAACAGGCGCAGGTGTTTGTCATACTTATGTGGAAAGCACCGCCAACCTTACTAAGGCTGCCGATATTGTGACCAATGCAAAAGTTAGCAGGCCTTCGGTATGTAATTCGCTGGATACGGTGATTATCGACAAGAAGGTGACGGCAGAGCTTCTGAAACTTTTAGCGCCAAAGCTACTCGAATACCATGTCGAGATCTTTGCTGATGAGTTTAGCTACCAAATACTCCATGACCTTAATTATCCTTACTTAAATCACGCTGTTGAAGCTGATTTCGGCCGTGAGTTCCTGGATTTCAAATGCTCTGTTAAAACGGTGGAAAATGCGGATGAAGCGTTTGAACATATCAGGAAATATTCCTCTAAGCATTCTGAAGCCATCATTTCTGAAAATAAAGAATTATGCGAGCGTTTTCTTAGCGAAGTCGATGCGGCTGCTGTTTTCACCAATGCTTCCACCCGCTTTACAGATGGCGGGGTTTTTGGTCTGGGCGCCGAGATCGGTATTTCCACTCAAAAACTACACGCTCGAGGCCCTTTTGCTTTAGAGAAATTGGTTACGGAGAAGTGGGTGGTGAGGGGGGACGGTCAGGTTCGTTAAAAATTCTTCATTATTTACAAAAGGTATGCCTTAAGCTGAGACTGCGCATAATCTCCCCAGTTTTTAAGAGCTTTTGTAAGCGTTGTTATTAGTCCGGCGCTTGTGGTAACTTTTCCTTTCTTTGGCGCTATTATGGTTCCGGATGGCAGTGCTTTGTCATTTACAATTTTTGCAAACCAGGTAATATTTTCATGAGGGAGAGCTACGCCAAGTATCATCCCGGGCAAGCCAGTGAAGGATTCAGGACCACCTGACACCGGAATTTCATCCGTATAAAATGCAACAACGTATATAGAATCCATTATCAGGGCGTTGGCCCTGCGACAGTTGTAACCGGCTATATCCCGCGTTTCAGATGTTAACTTCCAGTTGATCTTACGAGTGCTGTCAGTAACCAGAAATAGTTCTTCGTAAACATTTTTTTGAGCGGTGCTGGTGCTGGTATTTAGATCTGTGTATATAATGCTATGCTGGTTGGCCGCAGGTAATTCACTAAAAAACGTTCTGGATAAAACCTCGGCTGCAACCGGCGTATAGAGTGTCTTATCTTTCGAAAAAGAAAGAGTGCTTTTCATGGTTTTAAACTGGGGCTGGGATTTTTTGTATTGTTCAAAAGCAGGGAGGTAAAAAGTTTCATTGTTTTTATTGATCATCTTTTTAATTTGAGCGTGCATATTAACGCTCTTTTCGAATTCGATGGAACCCTGGGTTGTAAAGCGGGCGTGCTGGCCGGATACTATACTTGCTTTACAAAGCAGGAAGAGTAGAAAAACTAAGACTAATTTCATAATTACTGTTTTACTTGAGGACCGCCCATTTTACTGAGGTCGTAAATTACCGAGAACATGCCGTAGCGCCTGATAGTGGTGTAACTGTTTTGAGTGATCATATTGTTATTTGCTCTCCTGCTGAACCCTACATTCTGATTGAAAAGGTCGTTTCCTGAAAGCTGTAATTTCAGGTTCTCTTTTTTAAAGAAACTTTTTGTAAGGGTAGTACTGACTAGCATGCGATCAAAATCTTCTGCGAATGATTGTGTTTTTTGCTGATAGAGATAGGTGCCGTTTAGTCCAATGACGATTTTGTGGGGAAGGGTCACATTAGCACTGAAACGCGCGTTATAAACCCAACCGTTATTATTTACCTGCCGCTGCAGACTCGATTCGTTCGTGTTATATGAAGGGTTGAAAGAGAGATTGAAACTGTATTTTTTAAGAACATATCTGGAGAAATTAATTGATCCTCCATAGTTATTAGATGAGGTTTTATTGAGCTCATTGTTGATCATACTGTAATAGACATTTGAACCAAGATCAGTCCCGATTGAAACCCTGAATTCTGTGTTGGGTATCTTTTGGCCATAGCTTCCGTAGAAATAAAAGCCTTGCGGAGTGACATTGTTAAGATTAATAGATTGGAAAGTGCTTTTACCTGCTTCATCTGTTATGGTATTATTGACGATAGCATTCTTGGTAAAGTTATATGAAAGGTAACTGTAAAAGGATCTGTCTGATAAAACCTTGTAAGTGTTATAGTTGATGCTCATCTGGCTCCTGAATGAAGGATCCAGATCCGTGTTTCCTAATGTGATATTCAAGGGATCCGTGTTAACACGAATTGGCTGAATCTGTGTTAATGAAGGCTGGGTTGTGTTACCATTATAACGCACACTAAAAGATTTTTGAGTTGAGAAATTGTACTGATAGCTAGCCTGGGGCTGCCAGTTTGTAAAAGTCCGCTCGTATTTTATATCCCGGTCAAGGTCGGTTTGATTGAAATCTACAAAGTTTGTCCGGTTCCCAAAATTGACCACTGTTTTGCCTTTCCTATAATTGAAAATTGCGCCGACCTGGCTGTTCACCTGTTCCAGATTGAAATTGTTGCTGAACTGAGCGTCATAAACGTCGTATTTACCGGAGACGGATTGATTAAAAGACTTCCGGTCGGATGTATTTTTTGTTAGACCGATGCCATAATTTACAATGACCGAAAAGGCTTTTGACAGTGGTTCGGTATAGGCAAGATTTGCATTCGATACTGCCATTGAAGATTCGTCTGTTTTTAACTGATTTATGTTCTGAATACTATCAAGTGTGCCCGAAGTATTGTAAAAAGAATTTGTTGAATTAAGGAAACCATTCGCATCTTCTTTAGTCATCCGCTGAACGAGGTTTAACGATAATGTACGGCCCTTCTTTTGCAATTTTTTATTCCATAGAGCAGATACATTAAATATGCTTTGATCACTCTCGTTAGTTACCAGGCGGTTGCTATTATTTAATGCAGTTGCATCGGTGCGAAGGCTTTTTGAAAGATAATTAGTCTCTGTGTCACTATTTTTTAAGGTTCCGTCGACAGTAATTTTAAGTTCGGAGGTTGTATCCAGCTTGACAAGATATGTCGCGTCGAGCTTGTGCCGGAACATGTAATTATCAAAATTTCTGCTGGAATTACTATTAATAATACCATTTGGAAGGTTATTTTGATTTAAGGTAATATTTGATCCCCCCACTGCGATAGAACCAATTTTATAGTTCATATTTATCGAGTGTTTATCGCTCCCCCATTTGGTATCATAATGCAAACCTCCACTATTGGTTGCAGGAATTCCCTCACCGTTATATCTGCCATCGTATGAATCGAGGTCACTATCACTGGTACCGCCAATATAAAAATATCCTTCATCAGAATACGTAGCAGTTTGCCCTCCGTATTTGCCATTATCGCTCCATCCCAGACCAGTTTTGGCAGTGTTAGCAACAGTTGCGTAGGTAGAAAATTTCTGTTTCCCTTTAAAAATATTGAACATTCCCTGGCCGTCATAGAATTTTTCATTTCCGGCGCCACCTTCTGCCTTTCCAAAATACCCGCTTTTACTATTTTCTTTAAGCTTGATATTCAGAGTTTTCGTACGTTGTCCGTCATCAATACCTGTGAAAGTAGCCTGGTCGCTTTTTTTATCATAAAGCTGAACCTTATCAACCATATCTCCGCGTATATTTTTGGTCACCAGGGTTGGGTCATCGCCAAAAAACTCTTCGCCATCAACAAGCACCTTATTTACAGCTTGCCCCTGGGCGGTGATCTTGCCGTCTTTATCGACCTGAATACCTGGCAGCTGTTTTAACAAGTCTTCAACTTTTGAATTCGGTTCAATTTTAAAGGCCGCAGCGTTAAATTCAGTAGTATCACCTTTAATAGTTATTTCAGCTACTGTACCCTTCACAATTACTTCCTGCAAGAGGCGGGCGGTAAGCATCATCCTTATACGCCCTACATTTATAGAGGGTTTTGCAGCATCAAGGCTAAAATGTTCAACATAGTCAGCATAATCCGGATAAGAAACAAGGAGAATAAACTTTCCTTCCTTTAAGTTATTGATGGAAAAAGAGCCATCGGTAACAGCTCTGCTAAACTTAACAAGCGTAGAATCTTTAGAATTTAGAATTACGATACTTGAATTTATCAGGGGCACGTTTGAAACCGTATCAAGTACGGATCCTTTTACCGAAAATGGATTTTGACCGTATGAAAAGGTCGTGAAAAGGCAAACAATTATGATTGCCAGAATAGATGTTTTCATTTAAACTATAGATTTAGTTTAATTAATAGGTATCTGAGTTATTTCCTGTCCTGGCCTTTTCACTAAAGCAAATTACTTAATTATAATGTCATTATTATCACCAAAAGGTTTATATTTTGTTAAAAAGTGTTAAAGATTAAGAACTTGATAAAGCCTGCTCTTTGAATGCTAATAAAACAATTAACCATAAATGACTACCCTGGTGCAGTCTCGCACTTGCGGGGCAGCTTCAGAAGTTACTGATGGCTTCTGTCAGTAGTAACCCGCATCAGCGTAGCCGGAAAAAATGTAAACAGATTATCCATAATTTTTCTTTACTTTGTTCATACCAATCAGTATGTTCCATGTCAAAATCATCTGTAACCCGGACAAACATGCTTAATAAAGCCTTTGACCTAATCTACGTAAACGGTTATCAGGCAACGAGCATAGATGAAATCATCGCTACAACCAAAGTAACGAAAGGTGCTTTCTATTACCATTTTGGTAGTAAAGAGCAAATGGGCCTTGCGGTTATTAATGAAATTATTTATCCGGAAATATATCAGGGATTTATCCTGCCATTGAAAGGCTCTGATAAACCGGTGAAGGACATCTACAAAATGATAAGGAATATTTTATTTGATAAGCCATTTTTCAAAGTCGAGACCGGTTGTCCTCTTTCAAACTTGATTCAGGAAATGAGTCCTTTGATACAGGTGTTTGCTATTTCTCTCAATTCAATGACAGAACTGTGCCTCGAAGCTTTAACGGAATCTCTTAAGCATGGCAGAAAGGCCGGTAAGATCCGTTCTGGAATTAATGAACAGGAGGCAGCGTATTTCATACTTTCTGGATATTGGGGTGTAAGAAACCTCGGTAAAATGCAGAACAGTCAGGAGTGTTATTTTATGTACCTTGAGGAATTTAAGCGCTATTTAAAGTCGCTTCAGTAACAATAATTTCTGGCTACTGTTTTTCAGAAACAACGATTTTAACTTAAATACTGTAAATAATTTATCCGTGCAATCTATTCAGTAATTCTGCGTTTAAATCTCGAAAACCATCAACAGTTCACATTAAAAGGACCTGAAATGCACATCGAAATTGTCCTGTCCCGTAATGGCTACAAACAAGTTTTGCAGTTGATTTCGGAGACTTTAAAAAGTTTGAGCGTTTGGAAAGTCCGCTTCCAGGACGGGGCTGAAGCGGTGCTCTTTAAATGCGGGAACGAATGGATGCAGCGGAATGAAGATAATTTGGAACACTGGCTCCTGAAAGCTATCGGCGAGAAAATTGACCAGATTGATCCGAAGTTGTCTTTTAGATGATCTCTCTGGGTCTGGTGCGAAGTTTTTCGATAAGCATATAGAAGTATATTTTCTTAAAAAATTTAAATCTAAATTCGTTCGTTTTAGTATGTTTTAGAATTTTAAGTAATTTGGATCTGGTATCTCCACTACTTCGTCGTTATAACAATTACCCCCCTCTCTCCCTTCTCACCATATTTACTTACTGCTGCAGGGCCTTTCAGAATATTGATGCTGCCAATGCTGCTTACTTTTAACTGGTCAAGTTCTGATTTAGTAATTTCTTTGCCGTTTAGAATTATCAGTTGCTTATCGATATCGGCAAGGGAGACGTTTTGATTTTGAGTGGAGCCGTGCGCCACGGTAATGTTGGATTTTGAACTATCTGTCGTCTGTCCGGAACTGGCCAACATTGTGCGGATTTCAACAACACTATTTTTGCCCGCCGCCCCATATAGTGTCGTTGCGCTCTCTCCTTTGTAAACATTGACGGTTGCAATATCTTCGGGATTCAAATTAATTTTTGCAGTTGTCATACGTTTTCCATCCACAACGTAAAGGGGTTGTGATTTGTTAGCAGTGTCTAACTGAAGGTTACCTTTTACAACAATTTCCTCCTGACTATTTCTTACACGTGTTACTACACCATTCGGATTTTTGTTGGTGTCTAAAACCGACTGGTATTCAGCATTTCGTGATTTGCTATTTGTGATCGGTTCACTGGTGTTATTAGCTATATTTTTCTCTGCTTCTAATTGCTTATTCAAAATTTGGGGAAGCGGGGAAAGAGGTAAATTAGTGATAGCTTCGACTACTCCCTTCCTGGTAAATTCAGCCCTGGAAATGCCGGCTATCAAGACCAGAAACATAATGGCAGGCAATAGCAATACATAGTTAGTTAGGTTAATACGATTTGAAGGTTTTTTATTGATCATGGCAATTCTTTTTTTAATAGTTAAGAAATGAAAATTATTAACGGGCAATGAATTTTTAGGGAGAGCATGGCTTTTCAGTAAAGTATACTGATACTCCTTGCAATTTATACCAGACCTTATTACTTCCTGATCTGTTATAAATTCAAGGTTTGTTTTAATGGCTTTTTTCATCAGCCATATCCCTGGATTAAACCAGTAGAAGATCGTGCTGAGTTCGGCAAGTATTACATCGAATGAATGAAGCTGTTTCACATGTATTTGTTCGTGTTCCAGAATTGTCCGAATCTCGCTGGCTTCATGACATTCCGGATTCAGATAAATGGTGCGCCAAAAGGAAAAAGGGTTGACTGCCTTCGTGATCTTTCTGAATTTTATATTCCCTGATATATAAGGTCGGGATTGAACATGAAGAATCAGAAGAGAGCTCAATTGAATCAAAAGGCGCAGGGACATAAAAATTACGCCCGTCCAGAAAATCATAAGTGCGATCTGCCAGTAATTAGCTGCACCATTTTCTGCCTGATTGAGTACGTAAATGACAGATCCCTGCCAGTCAAGCATATTTATTTGGTCTTTTAATTGTTCGTTACGCTTTAATATTGCCGTAAGATCAATAAATGGATAAAGAGCGGAGTAAACTAAGCCGATGAGGAGATAAAAGCGGTTTATCGTATAGAACGTGTAGCGCTGCAAAATAAAATGATACCCTGCGAAAAATAGTACGAGCGCCAGATTAACCTTGAGGAGATAAAGGATCATTTCTGGTATCATAACTGTTTTCCTTTCTCGATCATTTTAATGATCTCTTTCAAATCATCCGCACTTATCTTTTCCTGGTTTGCAAAAAAAGTAACCAGCTCCTTATATGAATTACTGAAATAGTCATTTACAAATTCACCCATGAAGGTCTTCTTGTATTCTTCCTCTTTGATAATGGGGGTATAGTAAAAGGTATTACCGCCTTTCACACCAAGAATAAATTTCTTTTTCTCAAGATTCTTAACGGTCGAAGCCAGTGTAGTATAAGGGGGCCTGGGCTCGGGTATAAATTCCAGAAAGTCTTTAATTGTGCCATTGCCGGAACTCCATACTGCCTGCATAGCTTCTTCTTCATTGGGGGTTAGTTTTTCCATATCTACGAACTTCTCGTAAATGTATTACGAATAGTTCGTAATTGCAAGCTTTTAGGATATTATTTTACTCTAACCAATTCTATGGATACTAGTTGTCTGATTCAGCGTGTTTGAACTTTATCTGGAGAACAATTACCTGAAATGGGGCAGAGGCCTCGCTAAGGGGTTTTTGATCTACTTCAAATCCCTAATCTGCACCGCATCCATATCTGAATAGTCCTGGTTTTCTCCGGCCATAGCCCAAATAAAGCCATAGTTTGATGTTCCACAACCTGAATGAACAGACCATGGAGGAGAAATTATAGCCTGCTCATTTTGAATCACTAAATGCCTGGTTTCCTGCGGTTCTCCCATATAATGAAATACCACCTGATCTGACGCCAGGTCAAAATAGAAATATGCTTCCATACGCCTATCGTGGGTATGCGCCGGCATAGTATTCCACACATTGCCGGGCTGCAAAATAGTCAAACCCATTACCAGCTGACAACTTCTTTTCCCCTGCAAATAGATGTATTTATAAATCGACCGTTCATTCGCAGTCTCTTTGCTTCCGATATTAACTGGAGAAGCATCGTCTTTTTTTATCAGGGCAGAAGGGTAGGGCTGATGTGCAGGGGTTGAAAACAAATAGAATTTTGCAGGATCGCCAGGGCTTATACTTTTGAATATTAATTCTTTGGTCCCCATACCGATATACACAGCGTCAAGCTTATTAATGTCAAATGGCAAACCATCGGCAAGTACATGGCCAGGCCCTCCAATGTTAATTATTCCCAGTTCTCGTCTTTCAAGGAAATATTCAGACTTGAGATTAGGGAAGTTTGGGAGCTCCATATCCTTGCTTACCGGAACTACAGAACCAATAATCGCGCGATCATAATGAGAGTAGGTAAAGCTAAAATTATCATCCTGCATCATATCTCCGATCAGGAAATTTTCCCGGATCTCTCCTGTATTCATTGTTGCGACTTCTCTGGGACTTGCGGCGTGGCGTTGGTTCATGTTGGTTGTTAGTTTTAGGTTTTAAGTTTTGAGTTTTAGGTTTTAGGTTTTAGTAAGGGGGTGTTAAATTACAAGTATGTTTTCACCGTTCACCTTTCACTGTCAACTGTCCACTTTCAACGGTCATCTTACTTTCACAGTAAGAGGTTTATCAATCTTTTGTTTATATTTTCTTAAATAATCGAACCATTCATCAGCAGTAGTAATCTTTCCGGCGCGGTTCCAGGCTCCACCGTTATAGTAAACTAGGGGAGCATTGTTTTTTATCGTCATCTGGCTTAAAAGATGGCCATTTGCAATTTTTAGTTGTTTGGGCTTGTTTGTAATCAGGCCAATGCCCATAATTCCTTTGTTTTTAACTTCTGGTTCCCAATAGCCTATAATTCCATTTTTTTCGTCAAGAAGAAGGGGGCTGTCCTGAGGGCGTCTTACAATTCCAGCCACTACATCAGACTGTCCTGCTCCTTTAATCGAATAAAGCACCTCGATCCTGTTTAATTGCGACCCTGCATCCAGTGAGATAGTTTTGGTCGCAGAAATCTCCATGTCTCCCACTTTCCATGGATCATAACCTAATTGGAATGTGGAGCGCAATGGCCCATTGTCCAGTATTTTGAAATGGTGATAATTTTTTGATAAGATGATTGAATCCTTATAATATGGCGCAATGTCTCCGGCACCAAGGGTTATCCCGACCTGATAATAATCCATTCCTTCGCCATGATCATTGTGATAATCATTTTTTTTGTACCAGGCATCCAAAACAAGCTTATCTGTTCGCTTTGACCAGATGTCGGTGCCGGTTGCATTGTCACTAGCTGTTTCCAATGCTTTGCCATACATTCTAAAGGCTACAAGGTCGTTTTCCCAGGCGAAATCATCTTTTCTTTCCGGCACGTACCGCGCAAAAGTTTTTGCTGTCGGTTTTGCCGCGTCCCCTGCTACAAGTTCCAGATTGAGGACTTGTTTGGGCTGAAGATTATTTATGGCAATCAGCAAATTAACAGGTTTATCAAAACCGCGGTATTCGAGTTGATAAGGGACTTCCTGATGGCTTCCTTTCTCAATTATCCTGAAAGGCAATTGTTTTACCTTTAATTCCAGATTTGAAAATTTCACTTCTGCAATTTCATTCTCCCTGACTAATGATGAAGAATTGCTTATTTGGATCTTTGCAAGCGTTTTTTGCTGTGCGGAAACCGTCAGGCTTAAAAGGGCAGATCCGAGAAATAAATAGATTTTCCGATTGATTAATTTCATATGTTTAATATCGCAAAGTGAATTTATAGTTTTCCATTCACTTTGCAGGTTTTTATATCTTTAGTAACCTTATTGTCGGTTTAGTCTTGAAAATATTATCCTACATCGTATAAGAACATCTAATTTCCTGATTAATTATGAACTGTATTGTAAACCTAATGAGAAAATTTATCCCTGGATTTTTGATTTTTACGGCCTTCCTGATGGCCCTGTCATCGGATCTAATCGCACAAAAGAAGATAAACGTTAAAAAGCAATTCGAGCTTGCAGAAAAGCAGTACGCACTGATGCTTAAAACTCATCCTGATACTGATAAAACACCTCAGTCGGTTAATCCGGATGGATCGTTGAGAGATATGCCTACAACGTGGTGGTGCAGTGGTTTTTTTGGAGGATCATTATGGCAATTATACGAGTATAGTAAAAAGCCTCAATGGAAAGACGCCGCTCATTTATGGACAATGGCAATACAGAAGGAGCAGTATAATAAAGGCACTCATGATCTTGGCTTTATGGTTTATATTCCCTTTGGACGGGGTTACCAGATGACCGCAAATCCCCTTTATAAAAAAGCTATGTTAAACGGTGCGGAATCTTTATCCACCCGCTTCGATCCGAAAGTCGGTGTTATTAAGTCATGGAATAATTTTAAGGGACATAAATACCCGGTTATTATAGACAACCTGATGAATCTTGACTTTCTGTTCTGGGCAAGTCGTGAAACGGGAATTAAAAAATATCACGATATAGCGGTTACACACGCTGATAATACCATAAAGAATCATTTCAGGCCAGACAACAGCAGCTATCATGTGGTGCTTTACGGTCCTGATGGAAAACTAGACGGGCGAGTAACTCACCAGGGAGCAGCTGATGAGTCCGCATGGTCCCGTGGCCAGGCGTGGTCACTTTATGGTTATACGTCGATATATCGCGATACAAAAGATGGAAAATATCTGGACCAGGCTATAAAAATTGCTGATTTCTTTATTAATCATCCCAATCTTCCGGCTGATAAAATTCCTTACTGGGATTTCAACGCACCGAATATCCCAAATGAGGAAAGAGATGCGTCTGCAGCAGCGATTGTTTCTTCAGCTTTGTTTGAGTTAGCTGGTTATGCCGATAAAGATCGCAAATCTAAATACACTTCAATGGCTATCAAGATGCTCGAAAGTCTTTCTTCTCCCGCATATCGTGCTAAATTGGGTGAGAATAACAATTTCCTTCTCAAGCATTCGGTAGGGCATAAACCAGGTAAAAGTGAGATCGACGTACCGATTATTTATGCGGATTATTATTATTTGGAGGCTTTGATGAGATACGATAAATTGAGAAAGTGAGGTCGGAGGTCGGAGGTCATCAATTTTTCCTCCCGACTTTAGCGGCATATCTCCCCTGCTTTCCACTCTCAACGTAAAATTTCTACTTAATAATTACCTTTGCCGTCTCGATTAAGACGCAGCCCGAAGTATGAATACCCCCGTAATTGATTATTATCAATCCAAACTTTCCCATTCCCGTTCAGGGATCAGCAGATATGAAATACTGATAAACAAATTCTCCATTTTGCGTTTAATTGTAATTTCTGTGGGAATCTTGTTGTTTTATCAGTCTTTAAAACTCGAAGCTTTCTGGCTTCCGGTACTGGTGTTTTTCGCTGTGATTATTATCTTCTCTTTCCTGGTGAGAAAACAGAATTTCTTCGAAAAGAAACGCAACTACTTTAAGGATTTGTCGGCAGTTTACCTGAACGAAATAGAAAGCATAGAAAAAAGAACAAATATCTACAGCGATGGTTCCGGGTGGGAAGATGACCTTCATCCCTATACATCTGACCTGGATATTTTTGGGAAAGGGTCATTATTCGAACTGATAAACCGATGCGCCACTGTCTTGGGAAATGCCAAACTCGCAGAGTGGCTCCAGAAGAGGGCAGTGTCATCGGTGCTGCGGGAAAGACAAACTGCTGTTGAGGAATTAGCTTCCAAACAGAATTGGAAACACACTTTTCAGGCCTTACTTTTTTTTTCCAAACAATCGAAGGAAGATCATGTGCGGCAACTATTTCAATATTTAAAGACTGTCCAGGTTTCCGCTTCAGGAATTATCCGGTTTTACGTTAAATGGGCGCCGTGGACCTTTGCATTATTCGCAGGAATAGCATGGTTTTTTCCAATTTTCATCATTCTGATTATCGTGATGGGAATAGCCAATCTTCTTTTGATGCAGGCATATAATTCTTCGGTGATGAAAACTGATAGCCTCATCGGTAAAATGAGTAAAATTCTCGGACACTTTTCAGAAGCTTTGAGTGCCATTGGTACTGAAATGTGGAAATCCAGCCTTTGCGATCAGCTCGCATCAGAACTGACTTCAGATGAACAAAGTAAATTACCGCAGCAGATCAAAAGGCTGTCAGTGCTAATTAAGCAACTCTCATTAGGTTTAAGTAATCTCGGGCCTGTATTAAATTTCATCATGCCCTGGAACGTCATTCAATTCTTTGCGATTGAGGACTGGAAGAATGCGAACAAGGCAAACATTGAAGATGCTTTTGCTGTGATCGCCAGTTTTGAAGCACTCATCAGCTTGAGTAATCTCAGGAACAACTACCCGGATTGGGTAATTCCTGAAATCATTGATACGGAAAATTACACCCTAACAGCCAAATCTATTGGACATCCGCTGATCTCTTCTGAATCAAGGGTTACAAATGACTATTCTCTGAATAATGAGCTTAAGATTGACATCATAACAGGCTCGAACATGGCAGGTAAAAGTACTTTCTTGAGAACGCTGGGAATCAATACCGTACTCGCATTGTCGGGTGCGCCCGTATGTGCCGAAAAAATGGAAGTCAGCCCTATGCTCATATTTAGTTACATGCGCATCCGAGACTCACTTAATGAAAACACCTCAACATTTAAAGCCGAACTTGATCGTTTGCAAAGCCTGCTCGAAACACTGCAAACAGAAGACAAAGTTTTCTTCCTGATTGACGAAATGCTCAGGGGTACAAATTCTGTGGATAAATACCTGGGATCGAAGGCTATTATCGAGAAACTAATCTCCCAGAATGCCGTGGGAATCATCGCAACGCATGACCTCCAAATTGCCGATCTGGAGGAGAAATTCCCTCAGTATATCCGGAACTTTTACTTCGATATAGAAATTGAAGGCACTGAAATGAAGTTTGATTATAAGCTTAAAGAGGGGGAGTGCAAGACCTTTAATGCTTCCTTGTTGTTAAAAAGATTGGGAATTGAGGTGTAGGGAATTGATGATCGGTAATCGGTGAAAATTATTTAATTTACTTGCTCCTAAACCTTAAAGCAATTACCTATGAGCGCAGCAATAACTGAATCATCGTCTCTGAACCCGGAGAAAAAGAATAACCTGAGACTGGTGATTATTGCTTCCAGTGTCGGAACTCTGATTGAGTGGTACGACTTATTCTTAGCTGTTATTCTGGCAAGTATACTTTCTACCCAATTGTTTCCGGCGGGAGAAAATAAATTTATAGAAACATTGGCCATTGTGGCAACAACTTATCTTATCCGTCCATTCGGTTCATTATTTTTTGGAAATATGGGCGATAAATCCGGTAGGAAGAACTCTTTTTTGATTTCATTATTATTGATGGGTGCCGCCACCTTCCTTATCGGTTGTATTCCCACTTTCAGTCAGGTGGGTTGGTTAGCACCTGTACTATTCCTTATACTTCGCTTGTTACAGGGTCTGGCTATCAGCGGCGAATATTCAGGGGCTGTTATCTATGTCGCGGAAAATGCCCCGCCTAACAAAAGGGGTTTCTATACCGGCTTTATTCAGATGACTTCTTCAATAGCGCTTATTATGTGCTTATTGGTTGTTTTTGCAACAAGGGAAATGATGAGCGAGGACAGCTTTAATTCATTCGGCTGGCGTATCCCTTTTCTTTTCAGCTCCGTACTGGTTTTTATAAGTTATATGATCCGGAAAAAGCTGCATGAAAGTCCGGTTTTCGAACAACTAAAAAAAGAAGGTAAAACAAGTAATGCGCCCATCACTGAAACATTCAAATCAAAAAAGAACGTGGGGTTGATACTTTCGGCAATTTTTGGCGGTAATGCTGCACAGAGTGCAATAATGCAGACGAATCAGTTTGTTGCTTTATTCTTCCTGCAGCGAACGGTAAAATTAACCGATACAACCTCTATACTGATTCTGGCAGTAGGAATTATTCTCGCTGGGCCATTATTTCAGATCTTCGGCGCACTAAGCGACAGGATTGGACGAAAGAAAGTTATACTAGCCGGGCTTTTTCTCGGACTGCTCATAATACCTGTCACGTTTTACACTTTTCTTGAACTTGGTAATCCGATGCGCTTAGATGCTGTCCAGCATATCGATACTCAAACCACGCTTATCTTCATCGGACTCATTTTTGTCCTAACGGTATCCAGTGCCCTCGTTTACGGTCCAATGGGTGCTTTTCTGATGGAACTTTTCCCAACAAAGATCCGTTATACAAGTATGGGATTCACTTACAATGTCGGTAACGGGGCAATTGGTGGGTCTACACCTGTTATCACAGAACTGATCCGATCCTCCGTAGTAATTAGTTTTGCGTTTTCACCATATACGGGTCTTATCTATCCAATAGCGCTGATCATAATTGGTATTGTGGTGAATATATTCTTTGTCAAGGAAACGAATAGGAATAATTTGGAAGACTAGTATCAGTTACCCGCTATCAGTTACCTGTTGCCAGGCTGGGCGGTTATCGGGATATTAGTATTTGAAAGAAAGCGTTATCCCGATTAGCCTGGTAACTGGCAGCTGGCAACTAAAGTTCGGCTTGTTCCTCGTCATGCCCATAGATATCATCCCGGAAATTCAACAGACCAGAAGTATCCACCCATGTAGTATAATAAATTATTGATACCGGGATCTTAGTCTGAAGTTTGACCCATTTTTCTGTTCCGGCGCCCATGGCCCTGATAATATCCGTTCCAGTCCATTCCTGCTGATCTTTAAGCAGATACTGCGCGAGCTCGTAAGGCTGGCTAAGGCGGATACAACCATGACTAAAGGCTCGCTTCCTCTTTTCAAAAAGCGATATTGCAGGTGTATCATGGAAATAGATATCATATTTATTCGGAAACAGAAATTTAACACTACCCAAAGAATTGTCGGGACCCGGCTTTTGCCTGATTTTAGGAAGTCCATCAACCTTTCCGGTGATTTCCATATTGTTTTCTTCAAGATAATTGCTATTCTTATTTATTGCGGGCAGGATCTCATTTTTAACAATACTTGCGGGCACATTCCAGTAAGGGCTGAAAACAATAGTTTCAAGCGTATCTGAAAAAACAACTGTGGGATTTGAAGTTTTTCCGACAACGATATCCATCGACAAAACTTCCAGATTATTTTCCATCACGTAGAGTTTGTATTCAGGAATATTAGCGATAATTCTAGTTCCCGTCAAGCGAAGAGTATCCTGTCTGATCCTGCCCATATTCGCAGTCATTTGTTCTATACGCTTTTCGAGAGAAGTGTTAAGAGCCTTCATAAATTCGGGGCCGATGATGCCATCATCTTCCAGCCCATGGCGCATTTGAAATTGTTTGACAGCATCTTCAAGCCTTTCGGTGTAAATATCCTCTTCTCGCCCGCGGCGTAGGTCGCCAAGCAGTCGCAGCCTTTCCCTGATCAAAGGCAGCGCCCCCGATTTATCGTTCAACTTTAAAACGGATTTGTTTTGCAGCGTGATTTCAGGCCACTCATTTTTGGAACTCAATCGCTTGTAGTTCTCAACGGAATTCTGAAGCAATTTATATTGCCTGTTGCTGGTTTGCTGAGAAGAAGCGGATAATGTTAAAAGTGAAAGTAGAACCAGTAGGGTTGATGCAGTTTTCATAGGTATCATGGATAACTGTAAATATCAATTTTCCTGCCAATACTGGTTAGTTCAGGATTAAGCTTAGTTGACTATGCCCCGGAGTACTGCGTAACGAATAAGTGCAGCAGAGTTTCGTGATTGGGTCTTGTCGATCAGATTTTGACGATGTCCTTCCACGGTGCGTTTACTTGTAAAGATCCTGTCCGCAATCTCCTGATTGGTAAAGCCTTCTGCAATAAGTGAAAGTATTTCCATCTCGCGCCTGGAAAGTTCAACCTCAGGAAGATCATCAGTAAGCACATAAGAACGGCTCATCTGACGGTCTAAAAGTTCCATTGACAGTTCCGAGCATATATATCTGGCTCCGTGGTTAACAATATGCCGGATACCAAATAGTAACTCCTCCGATCCAATGTTTTTTAGCATATATCCGTCTGCTCCGGACTTAAAAGCTTTAAGTACGTATTTCTCATTTGAAAGCATTGAAAGTATAACAGTTTTTAGATTAGGGTAGCTTTTCCGCAAAGCCGGAATCATATCAATTCCATTGAGTCCCGGCATCATCACATCAGTAATCAATAGTACTTCATTAGCATTCACAGGTCCGTTAAACAATTCCATCAGTTCGGCACCATTTGAAGCCTCAGCAACAATTTCCATATCGTCCTCATTTTCCAACAGGGATTTGATGCCGCTTCTAAGTATCTTATGGTCCTCAGTTAAAACAATTTTTATTATGGACATTGCCGGGGGTTGATGAAGTAAATATTTTATGTTATTTATGCTTTATCTACGCGCATTAAATCCAATTGTGAGACGTATACAAAAAAACGCAGGTTGGTTGTATCACAAAATGATTAGCGATACTTGTAGCTGCTAGAATAAGTAGTAAATATTATGCTTAATGATCGAAGATTGTGAGAGGATGTCATAAGAGCGCGGTGTGAGAAGTACATGTAAGTATAACAAAACGAGGGCCTTTTAGTTTTAGTTTGAATGAGTGGAGCTGACGTTTGAGTTGATAGTTGAAAGTGTGAAAGGAAGACACTGAATATATTCAGTTATGAAGAAGTTAAATGCAATACTAATTATTTTTTCCAATTTTTTATTTGCATGTAATATGAGTGATTTTAATCCAGTATATGAAAGTTCAAAAGTTGCGAATAGTTATCCCTCGGGATCAACGATTAGCTATCTGAATGACAAATTTTATGTAATGGGGGATGATTCGTCGGAGATCCTGGTTTTGAATCATAATATGGAAGAAACCGGACGTATTCAGGTCTTTTCAAAAGGAGAGCAATTGCGCTTGCCAAAGGATTCGAAAGCGGACATTGAATCGTCGGTTGTCATAGATTCAGACGGTATACCTGCACTTCTCTTTCTGGGGTCTGGCTCATTGTCACCGCACCGCGATAGTTCATTTCTTTTAGATCCTGTGTTAGAAAAGGTTGTTAGGATAGACACAAAAACTTTTTTTGATGAATTGCGGCTTGAGATCAAAGATTTGAACATTGAAGCCGCAGCAGTTCTGGATGGAAAACTGTTGCTCGGTTTGAGGGCAAATACTACTTACCCGGATAACTCTATTGCCATTGCAGAGAGAAATAAGCAGTCTTTTTCATTGAAGCGAAGGGTTCATATTGAAATATCGCTAAAGAACGCTGGCATATCCGGAATGGATTATGATAAGGAGGAAGACATATTGTTTCTTACGTTTTCTTCTGAGGATACATCTAATGCTTATGACGACGGACAGGTAGGAGAGAGCTATCTCGCTTTTTTACCAAATGCTCGTGAAGGTATGAAGCACCAGAAGCTACAGGTCAGTAACATTGTAAAACTTAGCAGCCTTAGCCCAGAATTTCTGCATCAAAAGATTGAATCTGTATCTCTGATGAAAGAGCACCGAAAACTCATGCTGGTAGCAGATGATGATAAAGGGAATACAAAAATATTTAAGGTTAGCTACTAACCCATGTAATTTCCATTTATAAATCATTTCCATGCATGATTTGAAATTATTCAGGAAACTGACTTTTGTCAAGCCCCGGGATAATACGAAGTGCATTTTTATAATAGACTTTCTTTAATATCTGATCGCTGAGGCCAAGCCCATACATTTTCCAATAAGCATGATACTTTTTATGGTAAGGAAAATATTCGTCTTC
>NZ_JBKJUM010000071.1:0-7226 GCF_046590655.1 Daejeonella sp. | reverse complement strand
ACTCTGCGCAAACTCCGCGTCCTCCGCGTTAAAAATCGTAGATGAGCAGATAAGCCAATTTGATAGGTTTAAATAGTTGACTTTTTGGGTAGCTCCATTTTGTATCTTTACCGAAATCTCCTGTAAAGGCTGAATGAAAAAACTCTATATCCTCGTTTTAATTCTCATTTTGGCAGGGGAAGCGAATGCTCAAATACAAAACGACAGCCTCGAATACCGACTTCGCCCCGACACCCTGAAAACCGGCGAGCTTTATCTCAGCGTTCATAATTTCAATTACATGCGGAATTATGAATATTTTAATAAAATACAGGATGGTTATACCTTATTCGGCGCGCAGCTGGAGCCGCAATTACTATACTATGCTCATCCTCAATTAACAATTTCAGCCGGCGTCCATTTACGTAAAGATTTTGGCGGGCGAGGTATCTACCGGACTTACCCTTTATTTTCTGTGAAATACAAGAAACATAATACTACGCTAATTAATGGCGTGCTGGAAGGTAGTATACATCATAGAATGATTGATCCGATCTACGATTTTGAAAAGCGAATAACAGAGCCGGTAGAATATGGAACCCAATTTATTATAGAAAACAATTCGTTTTTTCTGGATGCTTTCATCAACTGGAAAAGAATGATCTATAAACCATCGCCTGATCAGGAACAAATACTAGGTGGAGCCTCGGCAGATATCACATTTATCAAGAATTCCAATATTAGTCTTTCTCTGCCACTGCAGCTTACAGTTTTTCATCAGGGCGGGCAAATTGATGTGTCAACAGTGCCTTTGCAGACTTTAGTAAATGGAGCGATGGGCTTAAAGTTAAGAGTTCCATTAAAAGGATTTGTTCAAGCATTCCGTTCCGAGAACTATTACACACATTACCGCGATTTTTCATTCACCTTCGCTCAGGCTTTTTCCAATGGAGGCGGATGGTTTCTCAATAACGGCATCGATACAAAATATGGTTCATTGATGGGTACGTACTGGGATGCTAATGAGTTTATTTCCTCTCAGGGGATGCCGATTTATCAGTCCGTTTCGCAGCATATTAATTATACAGGATATACCGAAGCAAACCGCCGTCTGCTGATGGTCCGTTATTCTTATCAGAAGAGACTGGTTCCAAATCTTTACCTCGACTTTAGGTTCGAGCCCATCATGGACTTGAACAGGCCCAAGGGCAAGAAAAAGATAGAATTTTCGAATTCTTCATTTCTGGTTTATAAGCAGGAATTTCGTCTTCATAAAATTAGAAAATGAGAAGGGCTGCCAGACTGCAGCACTTCAATCGATATCCTCATAGAGCCGAAGTCGGTTTCTTAAAGCAATAATTTCCGATTGAAGATGATGCATCCGGTCGAGAAGGTGATCGATAGCATCAATACCCTCTAAGTTAATGTCTAGTTCTCGGTGAAGGCGCAGCATTCGTTCAAGCTTTTCAAGTTGATCTTTAGTAACGAACTCTGTTTTCTCAATTTTCACGGTTTCCAATAATCCAAACTCGCAGAGATTGCGAATGAATGAGAACTCTATATTATGATGAACACAGAATTCGTCGGTTGATATCAGGTTCTTTCTTACCATAATGTTATTTATCAGTTTCAAAAATCTGCTTGAATAATTCTTTCTGTTTATCAGTTAACCCTGTAGGTATTTTTACCGAATAGGTTATATATAGATCGCCGAAATGCGTTTCTTTTTTATAAATAGGAAACCCTTTCCCTTTTAGCTTCACCTTTGTTCCATTTTGAGTTTCAGGATTTACCTTAAGTTTCACCTTACCGCTAAGTGTATCAACGGTGATCTCACCGCCAAGAACTGCCGATTGCAAATCGATTTCCAAAGCTTTATAGAGATCGTTTCCTACACGTTTGAACTCCGGATCGTTGGCAATTGCAAACTTGATGTATAGATCGCCGGCAGGCCCACCCTGCATTCCCGGTCCGCCGTGGCCAGTAATTTTTATCGTCTGACCGTTTTCAATGCCCGCCGGGATGGTGAGGCGGATGTTTTTTCCATTAATTGTAAGCGTTTGCTTCTGGGAGGTATAAACGTCCCGTAAATTCAGCCGCAGTTCGGCGTTAAAATCCTGTCCCTTAAAATTCGCTGGTCTTTGTTTACCTCTTCCGAACATAGAACTGAAAAAATCTGAATAATCCTCGCCACCAAAATCTTGCTGCCCCCGCGGCTGCTGTTGTTGTTGCCGATGTTGTGATTGGCGAGCTTCCTGGAACTGGTCTGCATGTTTCCAGTCCTTTCCATACTGATCATATTTTTTCCTCTTTTCCGGATCGCTTAAGACTTCGTTTGCTTCATTAACTTCCTGAAACTTCTTTTGCGCATCTTTATCGTTCGGGTTCACATCGGGATGATACTTACGGGCCATCTTTCTGTATGCCGCTTTAATATCTTTTTCTGTAGCAGATTTAGTAGTTCCAAGTGCCTGGTAATAATCGACGAAAGACATGTATGTTTTAATCTATTTGAATATTATAAAATTAGGGATAAGTTTTTGAAATTTACCCCGCCTCGTGCCGGCGGACGGCACTTACTTTTTTCTACAGGAAAAAAAGTAAGCAAAAATCCCGTCGCTGCGTCTGCTGCTGCGGAAGTCACAGCCAGGGCTTGGCTTCTACAGCCCGCACCAGCCCGCCGGCACGAGGCGGGGATAATCTCATTCGTGTACGTGAACTTTTACCACTAAAACAACAAATTCTAAATTTTTTTCTCTCCTCCATGCAACTAATTCCCCCCTCCAAACATCTTACCTTTAAAGCGTATGAATTTGGATCATAAATTTACTATTGATAGTTTATTAGAGGGTTGCCAGAAAGGGGAGAGAAAAGCGCAGGAGCACCTCTATAGAACGTTGGCTTCAAAAATGATGGGGGTTTGTATGCGTTATGCGAAGGATACTTGTGAAGCTGAGGATGTGCTGCAAATGGGTTTTGTGAAGGTGTTTCAAAAAGTATCTGAATTCCGGGGTGATGGTTCATTTGAAGGTTGGATCAGACGGATTATGGTTAACACGGCGATAGAAAGTTATCGCAAAAACCTCCGGACATTGAACGTCGTGGATATTGATGAGGTTTATGATCAGCCGCAAAGTACGTTTGACATGTCGGGATTGGAGATGAAGGACTTATTGAAATTGGTTCAACAGCTTTCGAACGGATATCGGCTTGTGTTTAACATGTATGTTATAGAAGGATTTTCGCATAAAGAGATTGCTCGGGAACTGGGCATCAGCGAAGGAGCATCGAAATCTCAGCTCTCAAGAGCGAGAGCGATATTAAAGGACAAAATAATTAAAATGGAGGGCTCAGATTATGCATCCAATCTCGGATAAAGAACTGGATAAATTATTCAAACAACGCTTTGAAGTTGCTGAATTTCGGCCTTCAGCAGACGTATGGGGCAAGATCGCAGCGAAGATGGATCGGAAGGAAAAGGTGAAAAAGCCTTTTCATATCTTCTGGATCGCGGCGGCAAGTGTAGTGGTAGTACTAGGTGCAAGTCTATGGTTTTACAGGCCGGTTGAAGTAATCAAGTTGCAGGGAACGAGTCAAGATATGGTTTTGAATGCGCCGGAGAGTCCAATTACAGATCTTGGAACAGGTGCGGCGAAGCTTGATCCACACCAGCCGGAAATTAAAGGCTTTGACTTTTCAAAATTGTTAGCTGTCGAAGAGAAGTCTTCTAATAACCCTGAAGAGCTAACCTTACCGGAAAAATCAGTTAATGAGATATCAAAACAAGATTTTGTGGTTTCAAATATTGAGGTAGAAAGAAATGGATTTGAGCTGGCGCAAACGTCGAAAGAGGTAAAAGTGCCAGGATACACGGAGGATCAATCCAACCTTGATGTTACCCAGCCTGATATGATTGCCAGTGCCGATGTTGTCCCGGATGATCTCATCCCGGAACTTCAGCAAGTCGCGCCAAAGAGGATAAGAAGTGTCGGCAGCCTGATAAATTTCGTAATCTCCAAAGTAGATCGCAGGGAAGATAAGATCATCGAATTTAAAGACGGCGATGAGGGCTCAGAAGTATCAGGGATTAATCTGGGTTTGATAAAATTAAAAAGTAGAAATAGGTAGAATCAACCTGCCTGCCGGCAGGGAACCAAGAACCAAGAACCAAGAATCAAGAATCAAGACACAAGAACCAAGACACAAGAACCAAGACACAATTAAGACATGAAAAGATTATTACTTAGCGCTCTCGTTATATTTTTAACTGCGCAAGGCTTCGCTCAGGACAATAAGAAAGATACTGTACTAGTTATTACAACCGATACCGTAAAAAACAACAATAAAAAAAGCATTACGATCAGGATCGGAACCGGGGAAAAAGATACGACAGAAAATGAGATGAAACCATCTTCAAAATTTTCATTCCAGTTCGTTGCATCTCGTATTGACCTGGGTTTAAGTACCTACACGGATAACGGAAGTTTTACCCTCCAGCCTGCCAACTCATATCTGGAGCGGGAAACGTGGAAAAGCAGCAATTTCGGATTTGAGTTTTTTCAGATGGGATATCGCTTTAACAGTTATTTCAAGGTCTATGCTGGAGCTGGACTCGACTGGAATCATATTCGCCTTAAACAGAATATTACTTTCCAGGAAGATAAGCCGACACTTACCTATGTTACTGAGACGGTAGACTTCAAAAAGAACCGCTTTTCAAGCCAATATTTGAGAGTACCACTATCCTTCCAGCTGCGTACAAAGGATGACAAGAAAGGCAATAAACTTAACTTTGTCTTTGGTCCTGAAATTGGTTTCCTGTTAAACGGCAAGATTAAACAGGTTAGTAAGGAAAACGGTAAGGACAAATCAAAAGATGACTATAATTTCAATCCGTTCCGGTACGGTGCTTTCGCAAGGCTTGGCTACGGCGGCACAGGGATTTACGTTAAATATTATGCTAATGATGTTTTCGCAGAAGGCCAGGGACCTAAGGATTTTAAGAATTTGGCGTTTGGATTGATGTTAGGGTTTTAACTGGTCGGAGGTCGGAGGTCTGAGGTCGGAGGTCTGAAGCAGAAGATATCGACATAAGGAAGCCTCGTTTACGACGGGGCTTTTTTATTATATTTGGCTCATGCCAGAACCATTTATCAGTTTAAAAAATGTAAGCAAACATTACTCTGTCGATCTTGATGCTGGAGTTAGCGATATTAATCTCACCATTGATAAAGGCGAATTCGTAGCGATAGTGGGGGAGAGCGGAAGCGGCAAAAGCACCCTTCTGAAACTTATCTATGGAACACTTGCTCCTAATTCCGGTGAGCTAAGCTTTAACGGGGAACATATTCCAGGCCCGCATGAAAAGTTGATCCCAGGCCATGATGCCATGAAAATGCTCAGCCAGGATTTCAACCTGAATCTTTACGCTCGTGTGTTCGAAAATATTGAGAGCATGCTCTCGAATGAAAATGTTCTGGAGAAGAAACAGAAATCAATAGAGTTCATGGAACTGCTGGGGATCGGCGCCCTTGCAAATAAGAGAATTGTTGAGCTAAGCGGAGGTGAGCAGCAACGGGTAGCCCTTGCAAGAGCAATTATAACTGAACCTGAGGTTTTATTGCTCGATGAACCATTCAGTCAGCTGGACGCAGTTTTAAAAACACAGTTCCGTGCAGATCTTAAACGCCTTGGCAATGAGCTTGGAATCACTATAATTATGGTTTCCCATGACCCGGTAGACGGTCTTACTCTGGCTGATCAAATGTTTATTTTAAAAGATGGAAAGCTAGTTGAATCAGGAGAACCTGCTCAAATCTATAACAATCCAGAACATATCTACACTGCCCGATTACTGGGCAATGCTTTTTTTCTTCCATCAGACGAAGCGAAACTGGTGGGAATACGATCCAAAGCCACAACAGTGATGATCTATCCGGAATGGGTCCAGCTTAAAAATAGCTGGACCAGTAAACAGTTTGCAATTGAAGAGATTTTTTTTAGAGGCTTTTATGAGGATCTGTTGCTCGAGCGTAAGGGGATTAGGATCCACGCGGTGAATACATCGCCCGGGATGTATAAGAAAGGGCAGAAGGTGCAGGTCGTGATTGAGAAGTGGTTGGATTTTGATTAGGATGTATTTTGTCTGGAATAGGATTAGTGGGATGAGAGGATTGTAGGATTACTTCCTACTAATCCTATTCAAGACAATCCTACTCCCAATCCTATTTAATCCTACTCGCCAGCCAATCCCCCACTTCACTCGTCTTATACGCTTTCTTCTCCCCCGATAAATCCTCTGTTACAATCCCTTCGGCAAGACTTTTATTCACAACGTCCCTTATCAATTCCGCTTCTTCCTTTAATCCAAATGCGTCTTCGAACATCATTGCCGCTGATAAAACAGTAGCCAATGGATTTGCGATGTCTTTGCCCGCTGCCTGAGGGTAGGAGCCGTGTATAGGCTCAAATAAGCTTGTATGGAGGCCGATTGATGCAGATGGCATCAATCCCATGGATCCGGAGATTACGGACGCCTCATCTGTAAGAATATCTCCAAATAAATTTTCTGTGATCATCACATCATAAGAATTCGGCCATTGGACCAGGCGCATTGCAACAGCATCTACAAATTCATAGCTCACGGTTACCTCAGGATAATCTTTTTCCATATCCTGAACAGTTTCCCTCCACAGACGTGAGGTCTCGAGAACATTTGCTTTGTCGACACAGCACAATCTTTTGCTCCTGGTCATTGCCATTTCGAACCCTAGTTTGGCCAGGCGAATCACTTCGTCGCGGGTATAAGTACACGTATCAAACGCTGTATTGCCATTATCTTTTCGTCCCCTTTCACCGAAGTATATACCGCCTGTCAGTTCTCTCAAAATGATCAAATCTGTTCCTTCAATGCGTTCTCTTTTCAGTGGGGAATTATCGATTAATGATGGGAATGTAAAAGTGGGGCGGACATTTGCGAAAAGGCCTAGCTTCTTTCGCATTTTAAGCAACCCTTGTTCCGGCCGAACAGGCGCTTTGGGATCGTTGTCATATTTAGGGTGGCCAATTGCTCCAAATAAAATTGCATCAGCTGCCATACAAATATCATGTGTAGCATCAGGGTAAGGCTCGCCAACCTCGTCAATGGCACATGCACCAGTTATTGCAGGTGTCCAGGTTATATCGTGTCCAAATTTTGCTGCAATTGCATCTGATACCTTTACTGCCTGAGCTATAACTTCAGGGCC
>NZ_JBKJUM010000064.1:0-5493 GCF_046590655.1 Daejeonella sp. | reverse complement strand
ACAGTCCTCACCAGCCTCCTCTTCCTGTACACCCCATCTCCTTCGCTGCTTCCTGAAACATTGGTGTTTCCCTCCACAGAAATCATCCAGGTTCCATCCCATTGATCGATGAAGCCGACGTGGGCGATGCGGCGTTTTTCGGGGAAGTAGAGGGCGAAGATGTCGCCGGTGACGGGAGTGGGTTTGGTTCTTGGTTGTCCCGAAGGGATGCCTACGGCATTAGTTGTTAGGCTGGACGGACAAGTGGACTGTTCCCCGACTGGGTCGGGGATCTTGTTAATAGCACGCGGCCACCAGCCGCAGGTGCACCGAGCCCACTTCGTGTGCAAAAGGAACATGACGATTTGCAGCTGCGTTGAGGTTTGAAGCCCGGGTTGTTTGAAATAGATAGAGGACGCGAGTTGCACCGCGTCTGAAGGAGATCCCCGACCCAGTCGGGGAAGAGTACCCGTTGCCAGGCTAGATGTATAAGAGTTATGCATTCCGCTTTCCGCTTTCAGCTTTCCCCTCTCAAAGATTGTCTTCGAAGCCGGAAACAAATCCGGTGACCACCCGCTCCGTGGATTGACGACCCCCGCCCTACCGAACGTCCAGCACACAAACGCCGCACACCATGGGTTTCCTTTTGGAAGGTTTACGTAACGGAGGTACGCTTCTACTGCCGGGCCAGAGTTGGGCTGCTTTTCGCGGATGCCGATTTGGGAGGTGTAGATTTGCCGCACTCTGCTTTGCATTGCTGAAAGCCCTGGCGGATCCTGGAATCGAGAGGATCCATTCTGGGTAGCGAAACCATTCACGGTGATGATCAAAAGGATGTAGAAAATGGAAAACTTAACAAGCTCCACCATCAATTCTTCGCGGTTTTCATTGTATGTTTTCATGTTCTTGAAGTTTTTTGGTGAGAATTTGTCCCATGTATACACTTTCAGAATATTTACCCATGGCGGAGCGGTAAGCGAGCCAAATGTGGATCTCGTGTCCCAATAATTCACATGGGAGTTGAATGAGACATCCTTGTTCGTATCGCATCGCTACCTTATAAAGCGTTGTCCATGCTTGAGAGATACTCGGGCAATAGATAAGCATAATCAACTCATCATCGAGATAACAATCTGTGCGCATGGCAACATGCCACCAGAGATTTAGATCATTAGTTTCAGAACGGTAAGTCATTTCAGCCGCCGGCGACCCAAGGTTTCCACGTAACAGCGATACTTTGGAGAAATCTAGTCTCTGTGCCGGGTATTCGCCCGTGATGGCTTCCTCTAATATTTGTTTCGCCGCGGTTTGTAAGCCTGAAGATTTTGGATTTATCTTCCGATAGCTTTCATCAAGTAGGCCCCGCAGTGGAGAAAGGAAGCGCATTACAATCCCGAATTTCTCACGCTGTGCGACCTGTTTTGCGGAGGGTTTCTTCCTTGGGCTTTTTGAAACTTTCCTTACATAATCAACTCCATTTCTACGATAGAAGATCAGATCTCCTACCCTGCCGGATATCATTCCATTAAATATTTTTGCCATGATTTCGATTTTTAAGTTTTGATAACAGGTTTCAAATGACCGAGGCCAATATCAAAACGAATGCATAAAAAATTGCTAAATAAAAACTCAGATAAATGAGCACTTTCTGCCAGCTTATGAGCGATTTGAAGTTGCGCTCAAAGTGCATGTCCGAATACTCAGCAAATACCGGCCAAATCACTTTTATGATCCACCAGGTCCCGGCTTTAAAGATTAATATTGCCGAGACTGCCAGTATGATTGCACTATAGATTTCGGGATCAATTGCCGCAGCAGAGGAGTCTACCATGCGGACACCGTACGGGAAGAAGATGAAAATTAGTACAAGTGTGAATATGCCCGTGATCTCCTTGTTTAAGGATGGATGGGCGGTATGAAAATATTTTTCGATTAGTTTCATGATGTTAACTATTTAAGAATTAAATAAAAATGCGGCGGCGATATACCGCCGCATGTGAATTAACCTACAATCTCCGAACCTGCGTAGAAGGTCCGCGATAACTCGCCGGTTTGCTGCGACATGTAGTACATATAAATATGGACTGTTCTGCCTGTCCAGTGTGCTGGCAGGGCAACTGTCACCGCCTGCGAACTCCTCAGGATGTTAGGGGGTCCCATTGCGAATGTGTTGGATTGGGGATCATACACCAGGACGGTCAGCAAATCGTCTGCGTAACCATTGGTGACGAGCACGTTGTTGTCCCAGCTGATCTCCAGGCTGGCTGATCCCGCAAGGACGGTAACGGCCGCAGGTTCTGACAGACCACCATACCCGGCATTCCTTTAAATTCTCCTTAATGACAGGTTTGTCTGGAGTGATTTCTTGTTTTTCACAGGATGTCATGACGATGATCATGGCTGCGATTAGGCTCATAGTAAGCTTCTTCATAAGATTTGAGTTTTTAAGGTTTCAAATTCTAAAAAGCAAACTTCAGCGAACTCGGTAACTTTCAAGTCCCAATGCTGGCGACAAGCCTGCTAGCCGGAAGGTTGCATTAACAGGAAGAAAAAGCTTGAATTATAAAAGCGGGTAAATAGGCCTCAATCTATGCCAGTCAATAATTTATCCACGGGAACATTTAACCCTTTTGCTGATGCATAAATTGTTGTCAATGCAAGATTCACTTTACCATTTGCAATGCGCTGAACCTGACTATATTCCAAACCTGAACTAGTGGCCAGTCCCCGGAGACTCAACTTTTGTTCCCGGAGCAGCTTTTGTAAATGACGGGCAAAGTGTGCTTTTATCTGTTCTTTACTTTCCATCCGAGAGCGGTCGGAAAGGTCAGAGTAATGGAGAAAATTATTGACGTATGATTATATATCAATTGATGTGGTGTGTAAAAAAAAATCAAATTGTCATGTTCATTCAAGGTGAACGCAAATTGCAGGAATAGATTGAAAAGATTCGTAATATACGGTAGGTACTTCATGATGAAGTTTCGCCTGCCTCGTGCCGGAAAATGATTTTTATTCTCCCAGTAGCTTTTCCACCTCATCTTGTAATAAAGGAAGATGTCGGATTACTATACTCCAAATCACTTCATCTGAAACAGAGTCGTATCCATGAATGATTCTATTTCTCACATCTACAAGTTTTCTGGAATTGGATATTTCTAAAGCTTTGTCTTTCTTTAAAATTCGACTCATCGCTTCTCCTATAATTTCTATATTCCTTTCTACTGCACGTTTTGTTCGTAAATCGCTCTGGTAAAATTGGAAATCTTTTGGAGTGTCAACAAGGAAACTTTCAATCTCATTGATGGCATTTAAAATGTCATATAACCAAGCTTTAAGGTCAATATCCATAGATTAATTGTCTCTGCTGATTTATTGTAGTTCTGAAATACGGGTTTTTTATCGCCCTGTCCTCCAAGAGGTCAACAGGTCGTTTCAAAGCGTCTTGTAATGCAAATTTGAGGTGGAAGTAGTTATCGGCATACTCTAAAACGTCCAGAGGTTCAAAGTCTACAATTAAGTCGATATCGCTCTGGGCATTAAACTTGTTTGTAAGGACTGAACCAAAGGCATACAAGCTCTTGACTTTATGGCTCTCACAAAGTTTTGTTATCAAGGAGGTATGTCTTTCACTTAGGTTCATAATTCAAAGCTACAAAAAACAGTTAACAGGTTTTCAGATTATTACATTTCTCAAGGCCGCCTACTTATGCAGAGAGGTGGCAGCTCGTAATTGTATTTGCTAAAGCCAATACTCCGGTGAAAACAAGACTTTATCAAATCGGAATTTAGGTTGGATGCAAACTAATATTCCAGGCAATATCATTTTATTTGCGAAACAGCTTTAATTTATGGAACAGATTTTTGATCGGATTTAATTGATGCTAATGTATGCAATGGTAAACCTATTATAAAAGGTAAAAGAATTAGTGTTCAAACAATAATGGAGTTTTTAAGCGCAGGGGAAACATCTGAAGATACTTTAAAGCAATATCCATCCCTGGAAACAGAGGATACTGCCTGCATGCGATATGCTACAGAATTAATGAATCATAGTTTTATTATTAAGCATGCAGCAGTTGTTTAACAGAGAAGATGTACCTCATCCGCGGCCAATAGCGGGATCATCTTTCAATCAGAATTCCCGGTTTTGAAATCAAGATCCAATAACCTAATTTCAAAAAATGCTATGAACAATTTGACTATCTTTGTTTACTAATTCTTGGAGGGGAAAATAGATGAAAGCTGTAGACATAAATAGAACACTTATTGAGGGTTACCTACAACTGCTTGATAATTTAAGTCCGAGTAATAAGCTCGACCTTATCTCCAAACTTACACTTTCTGTAAAAACAGACATTGTTAAGAAAAAGAACACATTTTACAAATCCTTTGGTGCTTGGGAGTCGACCCACAATGCTGAACAAATTATTGAGGATATTCGACTTAGCCGGACTTTTACCCGAGAGTTGGAGCAGCTTTGAAAAAGTATCTTATCGACACAAACACTTGTATATACTTCATTAAAGGAAAATTTCAACTCAAGGAAAAGTTTGAACAAGTCGATCCTGAAAATTGCTTCATTTCTGAGATAACGCTTGCGGAATTAAAGTTTGGTGTTGAGAACAGTGAGAAAAAAGATAAGAATCAAAAAGTCCTTGATAATTTTTTGACAGGTATCAATGTGATTCCGATTTTCCATTCACTTGATCTGTATGCAAAGGAAAAAGCTAGATTAAGAAAGGCTGGAAAAGCTGTGGATGAATTTGATCTATTGATTGGAGTCACATCAATTACTCATAATTTGATTATGGTGACCAATAATACAGACCATTTTAAGAGAATAAAAGGAATAGTACTCGAAGACTGGACGCAAAGGGTCGAATGATGCGATTTCAGCTTCCGCTATCGCGGATGGTTCCTCCAGGAAAAAAAGTAAGCACCTGCCTGCCGGCCAGGAAAATCCCGCGCCTTCCTGATATTTGTTGTAAATCCACGCTTTAGCCTTTTAGCGCAATCCAAGACGTGTGGAGGGCACCTAAAGCAAAAAGGACTTGGCCTCCTGCGGCCAAGAGCGGGCACCTCATTTTCTAAATTTTTATCCCATATTTGTTCCCAAACCCCTCGATCTTTCTCAACAAAAAAATGTTCTTCTTCTTTTCCAAAACCCTTGATTACTTCCTTTCCCCCCTAATCTGGGTAATATTACTTTTCCTATTATGCATTTTCATTAAGCGCCCGATATTCAAAAAAAGACTCTTTTATACCGCTCTTTTTATTCTCATTATATTCTCAAACCCCTTTCTTGCATCTGAAGCTTTTCGCGCCTGGGAAGGCGAGCCTATACCCATGGCCAGCATTTCAAACTACGAAACAGCCATTGTGTTAACCGGCGTTGCATCATCGCGCGACAGTGCTCCGGACCGGGTATTTTTTGGCAAGGGGGCCGACCGGGTTGTGCATACTGTCCAATTATTCAAGGCTGGAAAAATAAAGAAGATCATTATTTCGGGG
>NZ_JBKJUM010000037.1:0-7009 GCF_046590655.1 Daejeonella sp. | reverse complement strand
ATCTTCAGAATTACACCTAAAGAATCTAAAGCACAAAACTTTAATGGCCGTTATGATGATTTAAGTGAGATGAGTGATAAACAGCTGGTTGAATTTCAAACAAGTAAGAGCGACTGGCATGCCAGAAGAGCAAGGGTTATTTTACAGTATCGTGCTTCCAAAGGAACGTTTAAAAAATCGACCCATAAACAGTTGCTTCAAATTTATAAAAAACATGCCAATCCCGATTATAGATTAAGGGCGATGTGGGCTTTGCATGTCACTAAAAGTTTTACAGAAAATATGCTTACAGAAGCGCTTGATGATAAAGATGAACACGTTCGTTCATGGGCAATTCAGCTGCTGTGCGAAGATAAATCCCCTTCGGAAAAGGCGTTGGAGAAATTTACAGAAATGGCCCGCCGGGATGCTTCACCTGTAGTGCGTTTATACCTGGCTTCAGCAATGCAGCGTATTAATAAAAATGCACAGTGGAATATTGCGGCAGAACTGGTTAAACATGGTGAAGATGCCGGCGATCATAATCTTCCAAAAATGATATGGTACGGTGTTGAACCGCTTATAGCTGGGAACCCCGTACGCGGACTTGAACTGGTTTCGAAAAGCAAAATCCCAATGGTAACAGAATTTGCGGCAAGACGTGCGGTAGATGCAAATGCCATCAGTGAGTTGGTTGAAGCGCTGGGTAAATATCCTGAAAATCGATTAAGCCTGATGCATGGCATGATGAATGGTTTGGAAGGGCGTACTGATTTAACACCTCCTGCTACCTGGAAAACAGTATATGCCAAATTACAGCAATCAGACGGAAAAGTAGCACAACTTGCCGGGGAGCTTGCCCAACAGTTTGGTGATACGGAAGCGGCAAAGGTATCTTTAGACCTGTTGAAAAATAAACAGGCTTCCGCTGATAAAAGGCGTAAAGCACTTCAGATATTGGCAGCCCAGCAGCGTCAGGAATTGTTAAAGGAATTGCCTGCGTTATTAAATGAGGAAGAGGTAAGAATTGAAGCTATTAAAGCTGTTGCAGCGTTTGAGAATGAAAACTTAGGTAAAATTTTACTGAAAAAATATAATGCTTTTTCGGCGGCCGAAAAAATAGAAGTGGTACAAACGCTGTCCTCACGCCCAAAATACGGCTGGATTTTAGCCAATGCCATTAAAGATAAAACAATTCCTAAACGAGACATTCCGGCAAACACCGCAAGACAGTTAAGGCGGGTTGTGGGCAGCGGATTTGTTGAAATATGGGGTCCTATTGATGAAGTTCCAAATGATAAAATAGCGTACGCAAAATACCAAAGCCTGCTTACAGATAAAGCCATGGTTAATGCGGATTTTAAGAAAGGAAAGGTGCTTTTTCTGCGTACTTGCGGGCCCTGTCATAAACTGAATGGCGAGGGAGTAAATATAGGTCCTGATCTTACAGGCTCTAACCGTCCCAATTTAGATTACCTGCTTTTTAATGTGCTAAATCCAAGCGGCGAAATTCAGGATGCCTATAAACTGGTCGTGATAACTACACGTGATGGACGTACTTATTCAGGTAATGTGGTTTCAGAAAACGAACGGCAAATAAAATTCAGAGTTGTTGGACAAGAATCTCTGGTAATTAATAAATCCAGTATTCAGTCCCGTGAGGTAACGCCTGTTTCTATGATGCCTCAGGGCTTATTTGAAACATTATCAGATACGGAAATCATTGATTTAGTAGCGTATCTGCGTAAAGTGGATTAGTAAGTTTTGACAATTGAAAAAATAGATTGTATAAGAGTTTAAATCCATTTCTACCTTCTATATATTAGCAGTAAACAACTAATTATAATTTTATAAAATGAAAAAAATATTATTTTTACTTCTCTTTACGAGCTTGTTGTTTATTAGTGTAACCAATAAAGCGAGTTTATTGATTAGCGATTCCTTAAAAAGTGCCGTCAGGCAGCAAATTCCACGAAGAGCTGAGGTTCTATTTTTGGGCAGTACGGCTACACTTCATAATTCCTCAAAACTGTCTCCCTTGCTTAGTCTCTCTTTATTCAAATCAGGTATTAATATTACCTATACGGTTGACACAAATGATTTGAATACTGAAAACTTGAGCAAATATGACGGCTTGATTATTTATGCAAATTATAACACTATATCTGCTGCTAAGGAAAAAGCTCTTAAAGATTTTGTAGAAGGTGGTAAAGGATTAATTCCTTTGCATACAGCATCCTCATGTTTCGCTAATTCGGCCTGGTATATTAAAGCAGTTGGAGGGCAGTTTAAATCACATAAGAAAGATAAGTTTACAGCCAAAATTGTTAACAGAAGCCATCCTGTTATGAATGGAATTTCCGAGTTCGAGACTTGGGAGGATACTTATGTACACAGCAATATTAATCCTGATATAACAATATTACAGGAGCGTGTAGATGATTCTGGTCGCGAACCTTGGACATGGGTTCGCAACCAGGGAAAAGGACGTGTTTTTTACACTGCTTATGGCCATAACGACAGCACCTGGACGAAGCCAGGCTTTCTGAAACTGGTTGAAAATGGTGTCCTTTGGGCGATTGGAGATAAAGTAAATGAGCAGGTGGCGCAATTAAATACTCCTTTAGCTATATATGAAGAGGCTGTAATTCCAAACTACGAAAAACGTAATCCGGCACCTAAATTCCAGCATGCTTTTACACCCGAACAATCCATGAAGTTAATGCAAGTTCCGGTAGATTTTGAGGTAAAGCTTTTTGCAGCTGAGCCAGATATTACCAATCCGGTTGCGATGGCCTGGGACGAGAAAGGACGTTTATGGGTGATAGAAACAGTAGATTATCCAAACACAATTAGCAAGGATGACGGAATAGGAGATGATCGGATTAAGATATGCGAAGATACAGATGGTGATGGAAAAGCAGATAAGTTTACTGTTTTTGCTGACAACTTAAACATACCAACCAGTATTGTATTTATTAATGGTGGGATAATTATCTCTCAAGCGCCTCATTTTGTATTCCTAAAAGATACTAATGGGGATGATAAAGCGGATGTACGACAGAACATAATAAGCGGTTGGGGAAAAAAGGATACCCATGCCGGCCCTTCAAATCTGAAATATGGATTTGACAATAAAATATGGGGAGTTCTGGGCTATTCAGGTTTTGACGGTATAGTAGGTAGCAAGGCTATGAAGTTTAACCAAGGCGTTTACCGTTTCACACCTGATGGCAAAAATTTGGAATATTTAGCCAGTACCAGTAATAATACCTGGGGTTTAGGCTTCTCAGAAGAAAATGATGTGTTCATCTCTACTGCTAATAATACACATAGTGCTTATTTCTCTATGTCAAGTCAGTATGTGAAAAGAGTTTTAACTGGCTTATCCGTACAACCTGTAAAAAAGATAGATGGGCATTACGAAATGCATTCAGTAACTCCCAATCTAAGGCAGGTTGATGTTTTTGGTGGGTTCACAGCAGCCGCCGGGCATAATTTGTATACTGCCAGAAATTTCCCAAAAACATACTGGAACCGTATTGCTTTTATTAGTGAACCTACAGGACGAGTTGTTCACAATGCTATACTGGAACGTCAGGGAAGCGGATTTGCAGAAAAAGATGGATGGAATTTGTTGGCCAGTTCTGATGAATGGGTTGGGCCGGTTCATGCCGAAGTAGGGCCGGACGGGGCAGTATGGATTGCCGACTGGTATGATTTTATAATTCAGCATAATCCAACCCCATCATCTGAACGAGGCGGATACCAGGCACAAAACGGTGAGGGAAATGCTTATATCAATCCTCTTCGCGATACAAAACGTGGCCGGATATACAGGGTCGTTTACAAGGGAGCTAAAAAGTATACGCCTATAAAGTTAGCTATAAAGGATTCTAATGGATTACTAGCTGCTTTAGAAAATGACAATATGTTCTGGCGTACTACTGCTCAGCGATTGTTGGTAGAATCAAAGGATCAAACAATACTTTCAGGACTTTACAAGATAATTAACAACCCAAAAGTCGATGAAATAGGACTAAACAGTCCGGCTGTTCATGCTTTGTGGACAATGCATGGCTTAGGGGTTTTGAATGGTTCAAATAGAGAAGCATTAGACATAGCGATAAAAGCATTGTCGCATTCGGCTGCCGGAGTAAGAAAAGCTGCCGCAGAAGTCTTGCCTAAAAGCTTACAAACATTAGAATCCATTCAAAAATCCGGATTGATAAATGATCCGGATCTGCGTACACGTATGGCCGCTATGCTGGTCATTTCAGATATGCCACCCTCTGTTGAAATGGGGAAATTGTTGTACCAAGCTAGTCTTAAATCCGAAAATGCCACAGACGAATCACTTCAGCAGGCTTTATTTGATGCAATTATCACTCATCAAAACGGTTTTCTAAATGCTTATCCTAAGAGCATTGATATAACCAATATAGAAGTCAAGGGTATGAATTTCAGCCAGCTTATTTTTAAAAGCCTGAATGAAGAAGTATACAAACTGGACAGAAGGAACCCCATATTGTTTCCTCCCAATGTTGCAGGTAAAGAAATTATTATCAAAGCATCATTGGATAAAGCTGATAAGGAGCTAAATGGTGTTATTATGGCGCAAGGTGGAAAAGAGGATGGATATGGATTGTTTATTCAGAATGGGAAGTTAAATATGCTTGTAATACAAAATGGCAAAAGATACATGGCATCATCTACAGACCCACTGCCGGAAAAATTTGATCTGCTTGCCAGGTTGACAAGTGATGGAGAAATAACGCTGAGAATAAATGAAACTCAGGTTGCTAAGACAAAAGCACCTTCATTGTTTACACGTCCTTTATCGGAGGGAGTACGTGTTGCTTCAGATTACAATAACGGAAATAGAATAGGCGATTATGAAGGAGTTTTTCCATTTGTAGGAAATATGCAAAATGCCTCTTTGACATTGAAGAGCCCAGTTAAGGCATCCCCATCCATGAATAAAACAACTTCAGTAAAAACAGTTCAAAATCCAGTAAAAACATCTCCTGTTACTAAAATTACCATTAAAGTGATTCAAAATGTAATGAAATTCGATAAAACATTAATCTCTGTAACGGCAGGACAAAAAGTAGTGATAAGCTTTGAAAATCCTGACTTTATGCAACATAACCTGGTTATTTTAATGCCTGGAACTTTACAAAAAGTAGGCGAGGCTGCCGATGCATTAGCAAGGAACCCAAAAGGGGCGCAAACAGATTATGTACCTCAAATGGAGGAGGTGCTGCATTCCAGCAAACTATTAAATCCTGACGAAAGTTTTACATTCCAATTTACTGCACCAAGCAAACCCGGCGATTATCCTTTTGTGTGCACCTTCCCAGGCCATTGGAGGATTATGAATGGAATTATGAGAGTCACCAAATAGATTATATATGAGTTTAAATATAAAGTTCGGCGTAAGCACCTGGCTTTGGACTTCACCGTTTAATACAGAAACCCTTGCTCTTTTTTCAAAAATTAAGAAAATGGGCTATGATGTTGTAGAAATTCCAGTTGAGGATCCGGCATTGATTGATGTTAAGAAAGTTAGGGAAGCTCTTTCAGAATATGACCTTAAACCGGTGATTTGCGGGGCGTTTGGGACAAGCCGGGACTTAACACATGATGATCCATCCTTTCATCAGGTTAGTTTTAAATATATCGAGTCTTGCCTGGATATATGCAGAGATTTAGATGCAGGCTTTTTATGTGGTCCTATGTATTCTGCAGTGGGTAAAGCCCGGCCCGTTTCATCCGAACAAAAGAAAATTGAATGGGAGCGGGCGGTGGTCAATCTCCGTAAGGTTTGTGGGATGGCTGCTGAGCGCGGGCTGGAAATTGCCCTGGAACCGCTCAACCGGTTTGAGTCAGATCTAATTAATACTACCGAAGATGTGATGAGTCTTATCGGTGATATTGACCATCCCGCAGCTAAAGTTTTATTAGATAGTTTTCACATGAATATCGAAGAACCGGATATTGAAAAAGCTATTCTTCTGGCAGGAGATAAGTTGATTCATGTTCAGGTTTCAGAAAATTATCGGGGAACTCCTGGAACAGGTCAAACTTGTTGGGATGCCTATTTCAGGGGATTGAGTGCAATCAGGTATCAGGGTACAGTATCTATAGAAAGCTTCACTCCCGAAATAAAAGAACTTGCTGGTGCCGTTTGTATATGGCGTCCCCTGGCGCCCAGTCAGGATAGTTTTGCTGAAAAAGGGCTGCAATTTTTAAAAACATGGGCTGCAAGTGCGAATATTAACCCTGCAAATCAAGAATCAATCATAAATAAGCTAACTTTTTAGAAAAATATTTTCATGAGCGGGAAAAAAATTAATATTGCTATTATCGGATTAGGATTTGGAGCTGAATTTATCCCAATTTATCAGAAACATCCTTTGGCAAACATGTATGCTATTTGTCAAAGAAGCCCTGAAAAATTAAATGAAATAGGGAATGCTTTTGGGATTGAAAATCGATATACAGACTATAAAGAACTTTTAAATGA
Organism: Daejeonella sp.; assembly: GCF_046590655.1. Taxonomy (GTDB): domain Bacteria; phylum Bacteroidota; class Bacteroidia; order Sphingobacteriales; family Sphingobacteriaceae; genus Daejeonella. The sequence goes on along the minus strand of NZ_JBKJUM010000037.1, from coordinate 501 downwards.
TCCTATTGTTGATGCGATACATATAAATACGCCTATAAATAATCATGCAGAACTTTCTTTGGCTGCCTTAAAAGCAGGCAAACATGTAGCTTGTACAGTACCTATGGCAACAACTGTAGAAGAGTGCAGACAAATTGTTCAAGCTGTTAAAGAAACAGGTCTCACCTATATGATGATGGAAACCGTTATATACAGCCGTGAGTTTTTGTTCGTAAAAGAACTTTATGAAAAAGGAGAATTGGGGAAAATACAGTTTTTACGTGCTTCGCACCAGCAGGAGATGGCGGGATGGCCGGGTTATTGGGAAGGCTTGCCTCCTATGCATTATGCCACACATTGTGTAGGGCCAGTGCTGGCACTTCCTAATGCTCAGGCCGAATATATTTCATGCTTTGGTTCCGGCACCATCGATTCGAATCTTATTTCTAAATATGGTTCTCCTTTTGCAATAGAAACTTGTCATATTAAATTAAAAAACTCAGATCTTTCTGCTGAAGTTAC
>NZ_JBKJUM010000024.1:0-29250 GCF_046590655.1 Daejeonella sp. | reverse complement strand
TACAGTTGTTCGCATCAGTTACAGTAACATTATAAGTTCCTGCTGCCAAGCCTGAAAGATCTTCGGCGGTTATCCCCCCGGTCCATAAATAAGTATATGGAGCAGTTCCACCGGTGGTTGTTAGATTGATCGCGCCGGTAGAAGATCCAAAACAAAGTACATCAGTCTTAGTATTTGTTGATGCAAGTGCAGTTGCTGGCTGAGCAATCGTAATACTTTTTGTTATGGGAGTGCAATTGGCAGCATCCGTAACTGTAACCGCATAAGTGCCTGCACTTAAAGCACCAAACGATGGAACCGCAATCGAAATGCCATCTTTTGTCCAGTTATAGGAATAACCTTCGGTCCCCCCGCTTACATTCAATGTAGCAACGCCATCATTCCCGCCAAAACACCTAACATCTTTAGTTTTAGAAAACGTCACTGAAAGGGGTGCCGGTTGTAAAATTGTGAAACTGATAACCTTCCCGCAGGCATTTGCATCCTTGATATTAACAGAATAATTTCCCGCAGGCAAATTACTTACAGAAGCAGTCCCTCCTGTAAAAGCAAATGTCACGTCGGCAGTTCCGTCTTTAGAATATGTCCCGGTGTATGGGGCTGCAGCGCCTGATGCATTTACAGTAAAGCTTCCCGTACTTTGTCCATTACAACTTACATTTGCAAACGATACATTAGCGACCATGGGTGAGGCAATGTATAAATCGTCAACAACTGCTCCGCACGTAGCAGTAGGAGATCCGGGATCAGTAATTTTAATAGTTATCGATGAGGTATTTGCGGGTATAGTAAAATTAAGAGTTATTCTTGAAAGAGTAGTTTGGTCATTTGCCTGTAAAACTCCTGAACTATAAAATGGAGAAATGGCGCTTTTGTCGAAGACTTCTATTAATATCCTGGAGTTAGCACTCGTTGTACAGCCGTTAGTCCAATTTCCATAGTTTAGGCTTAATGAATATGCAGAACCAGATATGACAGATGAGATAGTTTGCTGTAATGAATACATATCTGTACCACTATTTCGTATTCTTGCAGCATTACTCCCGGCTTGTGTTACAATATTAACTTTATCCGTTCCAATTGCGGTCCAGCCGCTAATGGAAGAGTAAAAGCCTGCAGGGGTATTGTCAAATGTCCCTTGTGTAACAGCATTACATACCTGCGTATATCCTTTTTGTGAACTGCTTAGGAAGATAGTAGTCGAACAAAGAAAGATAAATACTCTTACTATTTGATGTCCCCTGAATAAATCAGAAAATCCAGGCAAAGGCAGTCTATCTTTTCGGAAACAGCTATTGAGGCTATTTATAAAAGCCTGAATATTAGAAAACCTTGAAACTAACTCGCTCATTAGCCTGCAAAAACTGTTTTATAACCGGTAAGTAATTTTTAATTATCAGTATACAATTTCGTTTTACGAAAATCACTGCAGAAGGTTATGGTTAAATTAATTTGTTCAGGCAAGAATTTAGCCTTAGAAACCAACCAGATAAGTGATTAAGCTTTCAAAGTCGTCTCGTTCAGGGATTGTTAAGTTGAGGAATTGGCATCAAAAAGATATTTATCTTTTATTAAAAAGAAGGGAAAGTGCTTATTTCTACCTTTTAAGTATCAGATACCCCTTATTGACCTGTTTAACACGTTTTCCCACTGCCAAACTGTACGTGTTGATGATAAAGAAATAAACACCGTCTGTTAGTGGTAGTTCTGAATTAACCAGGAGGCCCTTATTTGCATAACCTCTAAAGGCCTTGTCCCCATTATTGTAATTTTTTATAGTAAACAGTTCATTTCCCCATCTGTTAAAGATGAGAACTTCATTGTCCTGGAAAGCCTCAATGTTCTGGATGGCGAAAAATTCATTTCCATTTCCATCTCCATTGGGTGACATTAGCGGATCGGGCAATATAGCAGCATTATTAGGTTCATCCTGAGGTTTTTCAGTTGGAGTCGGCGGAGGATAAAAATCGTTAATAATAACCACCGCTCCATTGCCGATGCGTACATCTATATGTGAAACTGTATTAATCGCCAGTATAATATCTTCATCTACTTCTTGAAAAGCATCATGCACTGCAGCAAAAGTCATTTTCTGGGTTGTGGAAATTTGTCCTTTCGGTATTGTCAGACTTTGATAATTATCAAGAACCAGATAATCCCGCTCCTTTAGTGCCTTGCCACTATACTCTATCGTTATTGTAACATCTTCCTTAAACGGCCGAACCAGCCTCGCCGTCACGGAAACTGTCTTGCCCTCTCTGACCGACGAAAGTTCTGGTGTAAGGTGTACAATGGTATATTCAATTACGTTGATCGTTACAACAGCGCTATGGCAGGCTCCCAATGGATTACATATCTGGTAGGAAAAATCAACTCTGCCAGCGAAGCCACTGTCTGGCATGAATGAAATCTTTCCATCCTGATCAAAAGTTAACGTTCCATTCTTTGGATCAGTTAACTTGGTAAAAGTGAGTTTGCCGGTTTGCGGATCCCAATCGTTAGGTGCAACATCGGCCGATAGCATCAGTCCCTGATCAACTATAAAATTATCATCCTTAGCTATAGGACTGCATGTTCCTTGAAAAACTTCTGCTTTAGCCGAAACATTACACCCACTGGCATCTGTTACCAATATTTCATAAACTCCGGCTGCGACATTTTTAAGTTCGGTACTTGTTAGACTGATATTTCCATTCCAGGTAATTTTATAAGGCGCCGTTCCTCCAGTTAATAGGGCTAAAATGCTCCCGTCTTTTGCACTCGCACAAGTTGCGTTCCTTGCTGTAAGCGATATCTTAAGAGATTTAGGGTGATTGATGGTTACGGTTTCGGTTTTTATACACCCATTAGCATCTGTCACGGTCACATTAAAGGTTCCGGCTGAAAGTCCTGTTAAATCTTCTGTGGTACCTCCCCCAGTCCAGGCATAAATGTAAGGAGCAGTTCCACCGGTTACGGATAAGTTAACTGAGCCTGTTGTTGCTCCAAAGCAAAGGACATCGGTTTTCGCTGATGTTAAGGCTAATGCGGTTGCTGGCGCTGAAATGATAACTGAAGTAGTTGCAGAACAGTTATTCGCATCAGTCACAGTTGCATTATAGTTTCCAGCTGCAAGTCCTGTTAGGTCTTCTGTAGTAATTCCCCCAGTCCAGGCATAAGTATAGGGAGAGGTTCCACCTCTAACACTCAGGTTGATCGCTCCTGTTGATGTTCCGAAACAAATTACGTCGGTTTTCACTGATGTCAAGGCTAATGTTGCCGCTGGCGCTGAAATGATAACTGAAGTAGTTGCAGAACAGTTGTTCGCATCGGTCACAGTCACATTATAGGTTCCGGCTGCAAGTCCGGTTAGATCTTCTGTAGTAATACCGCCAGTCCAGGCATAGGAATAAGGAGCGGTTCCACCGGTTACGGATAAGTTTACTAAGCCTGATGTTGTTCCAAAGCAAAGGACATCGGTTTTCGCTGATGTTAAGGCTAATGCGGATGCTGGCGATGAAATGTTAACTGAAGCAGTTGCAGTACAACTGTTCGCATCAGTCACAGTCACATTATAGGTTCCCGCTACCAGTCCTGTTAGATCTTCTGTAGCAATGCCGCCAGTCCAGGCGTATGTATAAGGAGCAGTTCCGCCAGCAACGGATAAGTTGATCGCTCCCGTTAAAGTGCCGAAGCAAAGAACGTTTGTTTTAGTAGAATTCAGTGCGAAAGCAGTTGCCGGCTGAGCTACTGTAATCGACGCTGTTGCAGTACAGTTATTCGCATCGGTCACAGTTACACTGTATGTTCCGGCTGCAAGGCCTGTTAGATCTTCTGTAGTAACTCCCCCAGTCCAGGTATAAGTATAAGGAGCGGTTCCGCCAGTAACGGATAAGTTAACAGAGCCGGTTGTTGCTCCAAAGCAAAGGACATCGGTTTTCGCTGATGTTAATACTAATGCTGATGCTGGCGATGTAATCACTATAGATGCTGTTGCAGTACAGTTGTTCGCATCGGTCACGTTCACATTATAGGTTCCCGCTGCCAGCCCTGTAAGATCTTCTGTGGTAACTCCCCCAGTCCAGGCATAAGTATAAGGAGCAGTTCCACCAGTAATACTCAGGTTGATCGCTCCTGTTGATGTTCCGAAACAGCGTACATTGGTTTTGATATAAGAAAGGCTTATTGATGACTTTGTAACTAGAATCTCATCTGTACACCCAAGATCAGAACGCAAAACAAACTTATAAATCCCGTCCGCGTTCATCCCTGTGATCAGGCCAGTTGTAACATGAATTGTTGCATCCGCAGGATTGCCAGTTACCTTCTCCCATTTGTAGCCGGTTCCTGCTTCGGCAAGCTTATAAGTATCTTGTGGAGAACAGATATGCACGTCAGCTCCAGCAACTTTAACCTGTTCCCTGGTAACATTGACTGTATCTGAACATCCGCCTTTATTTGTGAGCTGAAATTTGTAGATGCCGTTTGCTACCATGCCGGAAATATTTCCGGATTGATCAATTGACGCTACGGCAGGATTCCCAACAACAGTAGACCAGGTCTCCCCGATAACTGCAGCAACTAATTTAGCTGTAGGGGAAGTGTTACAACCAGTTATATCCGCTCCAGCAACGGGCTTTTCAAAAGCAGAAACAGAAATTATCTTATCGGCAGAAATATTACAGGTGGTCCCTGATAGGTTCAATGGTTCTGTTGCTACTTTGAGCCTGTAGCGATAGCCGTTCATACTTGGAGCTATTGGGAGATCTCCGTATTCGGCCAGATATTCATAGGCCTGGCGGGCAGAATTATAAACAGGACTGCCAGTCTTAGGAGTGCCCATATCCGTCCAGGTAGTACCACCATCTTTGCTATTTTGGAATATGTAAGATGAATAAGTATTTACAGAAGCCTTCACATCAGCCTTCAGTGGCAAAACGCCGTAAGAGCAAAACTTAGGGGTTAAAGATACGTCAGGATAAGTAATACTCGGTCCGCATATTGCAAGAGAAATATCATCAATACCGAGATCATTGCCCTCGGCTACAAATGTTGCGTTGTCAATACGAAAGTCAACTAAAGTATTAGGCCCAGAATACCATAAACCTCCAACTTTTACCCATTGTGGAACAAATCCTGTCGAAGCAGTTGAATAGGCTATTGAACCCGATGTAGAAACAAGCTGACTGTTTATATAAAAACTTATGTTTGGTTCGGTACCAGCTACTGCTGCACTATGATTTCCAGGTAGCACATTAATCACGTACGCAGAAAACGCGTAAAGTGTATTCGGGCACACCGCCATACTTGTTGCCTGATAGAAAGTCTTTCCAAAAGCAGCTAAATTTGGTGAACCATTTACAATCATTGCATAACCACCATCGCCTGTATGATCTGAAGCTACCCAATCGGATTTAATGCAATTCCGACTAGCCATAGTGCCCAGGGTTTTTAAAAATGAATAGGTACCCTCGGGTCCGAGAGATCCAGATGTTGAAGCATAATTGTAATTGGTTATCGGGGGTACGGGTGCATTTCCAAGGTTTTGTAATGGAGCTGCCACGCTGGAATTATCGTTAATGCAAGAGATCGTGGCTTTTGGTGTAATATAAGGGGAACTAAATGTTCCTTGGGTACCCAAAATATTGTTCCCTAATGTCCCTCCGCTACAAACCAGCAGCGTTCCGTTGGGAACTACCGGTATTGTAAAAGTCGCGGCTGTTGCATCAGTTAAACTCTCATTGTCGGTCACGGTATATGTAAAAATAGCAGTAGGCTGGTCGAAGCTACCCATCACATCAAACTGTAAATTTTTGGCTTCTGCCAGGGTGAGAGACTGATTCACAAACACCAAAACATTATTCAGATACAATTTTCCCGCAGCGATCGCCGGTAATGAAAGTATCTTAAAAGAGACTATGGTTCCGTCTGAGTCTTTACCGATCAAAGGGAGAATCTGGATCCGTCCGGAAACATTTTGAACAGAGAAATTTCTTACATCGACAGCTTCAGGCGCTACACTTGCCGACTTGAGGTTAAATTTAAAGTTGAATAGATTAGCGTAAGCAGAAAGACAGCAGAAAAAACAAAAAAAAAACAAATAAATAAAGCACTTACAGAGCTTTGAAACAATTATCATTATATAATACAATCCCCCAGTTAATACCTTTTCTACGAAAAAATGTAAGAAAAGTTATACCCAATCAGAAGGAAATCAATAATGTAATTTTTAAGCGTCAGCGCGCTTAAATTTAATTATGTGCTGATCGATTCGACATACAAATCTTCTACCTTCTTACGAGCCCACGGCGTTTTTCGAAGAAATTTTAGCGAGGATGACACATTCGGATCTTCATTAAAACATTTGATTCGGATCATCGTACCAAGCTTTTCAAATCCGTAAAAATCAACCAAATAAAGCACAATACTTTCGAGAGTTTGGCCGTGGAGCGGGTTATTGGGTTGAGGAGGATACATCGTCGACAAAGGTATCCCATTTATGACATAATAGACCACTGGCGAGCTTAAATTCGAATAATTAATAATATAACAATTGAAGCTCCCGCGCCAGAATATTTTAATTTGTAAATTTACACCAGAATAAAAATCCAATGAAATACAAGTTAGGTGAGTTTGTGCGTTTTGTCGAAGAGCGCCGGGAAGGATATATTACCCGCATTATAGACGATCAAACTATTGCGGTCACTGATGAAGACGGATTCGAAATTCCGGTTTTAGCAAGCCAGGTTACAAGGGTTCACGGCAAAAGCGCGGATGATGAGCCTGTGTTTGAAAATAGCAAGGCGGTGGACGCTGAATTCATATCGTCTGGGATACTCCTCGCTATAGTTCCTGATAAAAAAGCGGGCTCTGTCGTGCATATAAACCTTGTGAACGGCACTTCTTACGTGCTATTGGCCGTTCTCACAACGGAAAAATCAGATAAATTTAAAGGCCAGTTTTACGGAGTTATCACGCCAAAATCAGCTGTTCAAATGTATTCTGCATCGTTAAATGAATTGGATCAATGGCCTAAAATCCATTTACAAATTCTCTTTTCGTCCGGTAACACTAAGGAGCTAAAAAAACCCATCGAATTTTCAGAAAAATTCCGTGCGAAAGATTTCTCTGGAGCTAAAAAGACATCAGAATATCTGGAACAAGCTGCCTGGCTGATCCAATTGGATTCCGATGAACCCATTATCGACCCACAGAAATTGAAGGAAAGCTTCTATCGACCTGCTGCTGAAAAACTGCAGGTTGAAAATCCAGGGAAGGAGATTGATCTTCACATAGAAAAACTTCGCGATGATCATCAATACCTCAAAAACAGCGAAATTCTGGATATTCAGGTAGCATTTTTCCGAAAGAAGCTAGATGCTGCGATCGTACACAAATTGCCATCAGTAATCTTCATTCATGGCAGCGGTAACGGTACCCTCAGAAATGAGATATGTAAAGTTGCCAGCAAACATCCTCAGGTTAAGACGTTTATGGATGCTTACAGGGAAAAGTTTGGTTATGGAGCAACTGAGGTGTTTTTGAAATAGAATCAAGAACCAGGAATCAAGACATCCACAAAACTCAGAACCGGGTGAATGGAACCGTGTGATGTCACGATAGAACTACCCATACCGAAATCTGAAGCGACAAAAATTACTACCTTTGCTTTTTTACAAATTAGCCCTTGACGTGACTACGATCACTTCCAATAATAATATGCTCAATCCCGAAATCGAGAAAAGAAAAACATTTGCAATCATAAGTCACCCGGATGCAGGTAAAACCACGTTAACAGAAAAATTTCTCCTGTTTGGCGGTGCGATCAATACAGCTGGCACGGTTAAACGGAATAAAGCGAATCAAAGCAGCACATCGGATTTCATGGAGATAGAAAAACAGAGAGGAATATCTGTAGCGACTTCTGTTATGGGTTTCGAATATAATGGTAAACGCATTAATATTCTAGACACACCGGGACACAAGGACTTCGCCGAAGATACTTACAGGACGCTTTCTGCAGTAGATAGTGTGATATTAGTTGTGGACAGCGTAAAAGGGGTAGAAGAGCAAACTCAAAAGCTGATGGATGTTTGCCGGATGCGTAACACACCCGTAATAATTTTCATAAATAAGCTCGACCGGGAAGGAAAAGATACGTTTGATCTGCTAGATGAACTCGAAAATAATTTAAACATAAGTGTTTGTCCCCTATCCTGGCCTATTGGGCAAGGTCATAATTTTAAAGGAGTTTACAATATATTCGATAACTCCCTAAACTTGTTTCGGCCCGATAAATCAAAAATCGCCGAAACGCTTATCCATGTAAAAGATCTGGATGATGAACTTCTCTCGGAACATTTGCAACCAAAAGAATTACAAACATTAAAGGATGATTTGGAACTGGTGGAGGGCATTTACGGTACATTAGACAAAGAACTTTACCTCGAAGGCTTGCTTGCTCCTGTTTTCTTCGGAAGTGCTATCAATAATTTTGGAATCCGTGAATTACTGGATACTTTCGTTTCAATCGCGCCGAGCCCGAAAAGCCGGGAAGCTAATGAGAGAATGGTTATTGCAACAGAAAAGGGCTTTACCGGCTTTGTATTTAAGATCCATGCAAATCTGGACCCTAATCACCGTGACAGGATAGCGTTTTTAAGAATTTGCTCGGGGAAATTTGAGCGCAATAAATTCTACTACCATACCCGCCAGGGTAAAAAATTAAAATTTTCTAACCCGATGGATTTCATGGCTAATGAGAAGAGTCTCGTTGAGGAAGCCTGGCCAGGAGATGTCGTCGGACTTTACGATAGCGGTAACTTTAAAATTGGCGATACGCTCACTGAAGGTGAACAACTCCAATTCAAGGGCATTCCAAGCTTTTCGCCGGAGATTTTCAAAGAGGTAGAAAACCGGGACCCACTAAAATCGAAACAGTTAGAAAAAGGTTTACAACAGCTTACTGAAGAAGGTGTAGCACAGCTATTTGTGCAACAGCCCGGCAATCGAAAAATCATTGGTACGGTGGGAGAACTTCAATATGAAGTTATTGCCTTTAGGCTGCAGCACGAATATGGCGCCAAATGTGCTTTCAGGCCACTCACTTTCAGAAAATCAAGTTGGTTAACATCAAAAGAAAAGAAAAATTTAAACGAGATTGTTCAAAGGCGTCACCATCATATTGCGACAGATAAAGATGGCAACCCAGTATTTCTAGCAGATAATGACTGGACACTCAATCTGGCAAAAAGGGATTTTCCAGATGTCGAATTTCACAGTACTTCGGAGTTTAAGAGGCAACAGGCTTAGGGGAGTTGTAAGTTGTAAGTTATAAGTTTCTAGACGCTGTGTTAGGCGTTCAGACTTATTACTTATAACTTATAACCTATAACCTACAACTAATTTAGAACTTCCCTTGTCCGGCCGACTTCTGCTTCACTACATTGGCGCTAACCTCATTGAAATATTGTTGCGCTAAAGTTCTGTCATGTCCGTAAATATCATCACGGAAATGAACATTTCCACTTTCATCAGCCCAGGCTGTGAAATAAACGAGATACACCGGAAGAACTTTTTTAAGCTTAACATGCTTCTCCACCCCTCCCGCGATGGTGGTTTGGATCTTACTCATATTCCAACCTACTGGTCTTAAAAGATACTCTGCTAACTGCAGCGGCTTTTCTAAACGCACACAGCCATGGCTAAAATTTCGTTTTGCCTGACTAAATAGTTCATCATGCGGAGTATCATGAAGGTATATATCATTCGTATTAGGGAAAATAAATTTTACATCGCCAAGATCATTTTTAGGTCCAGGTTTTTTGCGCAGAATATATTTCCAATTATCGCGGGTAACCGACGCAAAGTCTACCTCAGACGGGCTAACCTGATTTCCCTTTGCATCAACCAGTTCCATATTTGAGCGTTCCAGATACCCAGGATCAGCTGATATTTTAGGTCCCAGCTCGTCTTTTACAATACTAGCTGGTACGTTCCAATAGGGCGCCAAAACTACATTTTCCATTTTATCGCTAAATATTGGAGTACTATTCATTGTTTTTCCAACAATTACGTTCATGCCAAGACGCTCTTTTCCTTTTTCATATACACGCAGGCGGTATTCCGGAATGTTCACGATCAGGTAATCTTCTTCGAAACTTTTAGGTATCCATCTCCATCTTTCCATGTTTAAAATGATCTGCTTAATTCGTTGATCTACGGAAACATTAAGGAGTTTCACCGTTTCGGATCCAAGTGTACCATCAGGTTTTAGACCTTGCGCTGATTGAAACGATTTAAGAGCAGTAACAGCTTCAGCATTGAATATAGAATCTGTCGAAGTAAGGCCGAGGCGCTTTTTCAAAGAAGAAGCAACCGGAGCACTTTGACCTTCTTTCAATTTAGAACTGGCACTTACCTTAGGCCAGCCACCGGACGCTTGAATCTTACGATATGCTGCAAGAGCGGATTTTAACCTTGCGTAATCAGGATGAAGGGGACTAAAACTTGCATATGAATATTTACTTTCCCTCTCATTCAAAACGGTCATCAGAGCCTTATGAAGTTTGATTTTATTGCGTTTTACGTCCCATTCTATTTCTTCATTTTCCCGCGGAATAACTACACCCCGGTAATAATCGGATGCCCAAACCAAGTACGTAGATGTAAGTGCAACATCTATCTCTTTCTGAATTTCGGTAAACTTGGCAGAATCCCGCTTCGAAGCCTCAAGGTTAGCAAACATAGTAGTGAAATCCTTAAACTGGTACTTTTTCGGATCAAGTCCTTCTTCGCCAGCTTTGCTAATCATGGTCAGCATTTCCTGCGCCTGTGGAACGATCTCGTTATTCTTAAACCAACCGAGCCTAAACTCGCGTTCGCGGTAAAATTTCTTTGCCCAGTCAGTATGTTCCTTTAACATCGGATCGTTATTCATATAGCCGATGTAATAGGTACTATCCAGAATAGGCTGCGGTTTGCTGGCTACTTGTCGCTCTTGTGTGGCTTTACCGCCACATGCAGATGATAAAGCTATAGTGCAGATACCTGCAAGAACAAACAGATATTTTTTTACAGACTTAGCAACTGTCTTAAAATGGAGATATGAATTTCCACGGTGTATTGTTTTATACATAATTCGTTCAAATTTTGGTGTGGTGTGAAGGTTTATAGGGTTCATATTCAGTGATATAAATGGAATGATAACTTAGGTTTTAGTTCCGTATTCGTTTATGCAACAAATGTGCCGAAGCTTAAGTTAGGAATTTCAGTGCTTTATGCTATCAAATCCCATTTTGTGCCAACTTGACATTCTTAATCCTTTGGAACATCCTTTGTTACACCGTGTAGAGCTAAAACACAATCATCAAACAGATAAATATGCAAGAAAAAGGAACCATTTCGATCCACACGGAAAACATCTTTCCGATCATTAAGAAGTTTTTATACTCTGATAACGAGATCTTCCTGAGAGAGCTGGTAGCAAATGCAGTGGATGCTACACAAAAAATTAAACGCCTCTCATCGCTGGGAGAATACAAAGGAGACTTGGGAGATCTTCAGGTGTCTGTTTCATTCGATGCGAAGAAAAAGACAATTACTGTTTCCGACAATGGTTTGGGTATGACTGGCGAAGAAATAAAAAAATACATTAATCAGATCGCGTTTTCGGGGGCTACGGAGTTCGTAGAAAAGTTCAAGGACGCTAAAGATGCAAATGAAATAATTGGAAAGTTCGGGCTCGGGTTTTACTCCGCTTTTATGGTGGCCGACCAGGTGGAGATCCAGTCCCTGTCGTACCAGAATGATTCTGAACCCGCACGCTGGATCTGCGATGGCAGTACTGAGTTTGAAATCAGCGAAGGTAGCCGCACACAGCGGGGAACAGATATCATTCTACACATAAATAAAGAATCAAAAGAGTTTCTTGATAAGGGTAAGCTACAGGGGATTTTAGACAAGTACTGTAAATTCCTGCCGATCCCGGTGCAATTTGGAAGTAAATCTACTTCTGAGCCAGATGGAGAGGATGTTGATGGAAAACCAAAATATAAATCGGTTGACGTCCCAAATATCATCAATAACACTTCACCGATCTGGACGAAATCCCCAGCGGAGCTTAAAGACGAGGATTATCTGGCATTTTACCAGGAGCTCTACCCCTTTTCAGATGAGCCGTTATTCTGGATTCACCTGAATGTAGATTATCCATTTAACCTTACTGGCGTTTTATACTTCCCCAAGGTTAAAAATGATTTCGAAATGCAGCGCAACAAGATCAAATTGTTCTCACGCCAGGTGTTCATTACCGATGAGGTCAAAGATGTTGTACCAGAGTTCTTAATGCTGCTGCATGGTGTAATTGATTCACCGGATATCCCTTTGAATGTTTCCCGCAGTTTTCTTCAGGCAGATAGTTCTGTAAAGAAAATCAATACCTATATAACAAAAAAAGTTGCTGACAAACTTGCTTCATTGTTTAAGTCTGATCGAAAAGCTTACGAAGAAAAGTGGGGCGATATTGGCCTGTTCGTAAAATACGGAATGATAAGCGAAGAAAAATTCTACGAAAAGGGAAAAGACTTCGTGATATTGGGAAATACAAATAAGGAGTTTTCCACCATTGAGGAATACAAGGAGAAAGTAAAAGATAAGCAAACTGATAAAGATGGCAACCTCGTATTGATCTATGCAACAGATGCGTCGAAGCAGGATACATTCATCCAATCGGCGAATAAAAAGGGTTATGATGTACTGCTGATGGATTCACCCATCGACACGCATTTCATCAGCCAAATGGAGCAGAAACTAGAAAAAACTTCACTGAAACGTGTGGATGCTGCATCAGCCGATAAAATTATATCGAAAGATGATAATATCCTTGCGGTCCTGAATGATGAGGAAAAAGAGAAAGTGAAAGCTATTTTCGAGAAGGCTGTAATTAAACCAAATATGAAAGTTGAAGTTGATAGTTTAGATCCTGATGAACTTCCGGTCATCGTAACTATGGATGAATTCATGCGAAGAATGAAAGATATGTCGGCAATGGGTGGCATGAATTTCTACGGAAATTTACCGGACAGTTACAATGTGACCATTAACGGAAACCATAAGCTTGTGGGTAAAATTCTACAAACTACTGATGAAACAGAGCAGATCCAGTTAGCGAAACAGGCTTTTGATCTCGCTCTATTGTCACAAGGCATGCTGACCGGTGCTGAGCTGACAGAATTTGTAAACCGGAGTGTAAGCTTGATTTAACTAACAGGGTAAATAGAACGATTAGATCATTGCTTGTCAGAGTATGGGCCTATCTTGGCGTACATGAGGTCGTTTCATCGAGCCCCCTGCCCTTTGACCATATTGATTAATTAAGAATAGAGTTTAATTGATACAAACCCGTTTCACTTTGGTGAGGCGGGTTTTATTATTTAACCGGGCGGGCTTGTGGTCTGTGCTATGATAACCATTCGTCATTTAATTATCACTTCTTCTCAATCTCTTGCTCTTCAAACACGAGATGATTAATTTCCACAACCTTAACCTTAATCTTATCTCTTGTTATGAAAATTTTCAAAACGGTACTTTACGTCCTTTTTGCACTGATGTTCATTAATGCAGGACTCAACAAGTTCTTGAATTACATGCCGATGCCGGAGCTCACTCCGGAGCAGATTAAATTTTTTACCGCATTTACGTCGATCACCTGGCTGATGCCGCTGGTTGCAGCTGTTGAAATAATCGGCGGGCTATTGTTTTTGATTCCCAGAACACGCGCTTTGGGAGCCATTGTTATACTTCCGGTAATGGTGGGGGTAATTATACATCATGCAATTATCGACCAGAGCGGGATCATTATCGCACTGGTACTGATGGCAATAAATATCCTGGCAATCATGGATTATCGGAGCAAATATGAACCAATGATCAGGGACTAAGCACTTCTGCGCATTTATCCGGTCCACAGGGTCCTGAAATAAACTAATTTGGTATACGGCTATTTCTGGTCGCGTAAAGGCGGGCGGTGCTCCAATATCTGCCAGCATACGGCCCTGCCTGGTAATCCACGGTTGAATGGCATTACCAGGCTCTCAGCCGGAAGTTTCAAACTCAATGGGCACATCATACCATAAGTTTCTGGATTTTCTCTTTATACACCATGGTGATCGTCCAGCCATAGCACATGGTGTCTCCCCTTCCGTAGTCATAAACTCGATTTTTTTAGATCTAGCTGATCAGTTCATTTTTCTTGCCAAAAGGTCCGGCAGACCCACCAAGCCTCAGACCTCAAATTTCACTTTTCAGACCTGCTGCAATATTCCTACATTCGTAGTATGAACCCCATCATTTCCCTTTTTTACTCCTACCACACTTTCATCAGCAGGAATTTTACAAATCGCTTTTTTAAACATAGTGATTTGCAGGATCTCCTGGAAACGCTTAAAACGAACAGCTTATTCGAAATAAGGGAGGTTGGAAAATCTTTCGAAGGCCGTTCTCTCAACCTTGTGAAGTGCGGAAGTGGTTCAATAAAAGTGTTTTTATGGAGCCAGATGCATGGCAATGAGGCAACGGCAACCATGGCCTTGATGGACCTTTTTAATTTCCTTGGGGATGAATCTCAGCAAGATTTAAACAATGTTATACTCAAGAATTGCACCTTGTACATTTTACCTATGGTTAACCCGGATGGTGCTGAGGTTTTCGAGCGCAGGAATGCTCAGGAAATAGATATAAATCGAGATTTTCATGGTCAAGCATCGCCGGAAGGAAGGATGCTACGTGAACTAAGGGATGAAATACAGCCGCATTTTGGCTTTAATTTACACGACCAGACTACTATGTGGTCGGCTGGCAATCTAGGAACCCCGGCGACTATTTCGCTTCTCGCCCCGGCTTACGACGATGCCCTAAGTATAAACAGCGTCAGACTAAAAGCCATGCAGGCTATTGCTGAAATGGATGATACTCTGCAGAAAGTTATTCCTGGACATGTGGGTCGTTTTGATGAAGAATATGAGATGCGGGCATTTGGCGATAATTTTCAGGCTGCTGGCACCAGTACTATCTTAATTGAAGCCGGGGGCTATCCCGATGACCCGGAGAAACAGCATATCAGGAAGCTGGTATTCCTTTCAATCGTCCAGGGTCTTCTCTCCATCGGCGGAGAAAGTTTCCTTAATAAGACTTCGGAGGATTACTTCGCTATTCCTGAAAATAAACTACACCATTTTCAGATTTTGCTACGGAACTGTAGAGTGAAAACTGAATCAGGAAAACTGAACCAGGACGCCTCAAACGGTTTAGAGTATTCTGTAGACATTGGCTTAATAGTAAAGGAAATTATCTCAGAGGATTTGCGGACAGTGAGTTGTTCCTATCTCATAGGAGATATTGGCGATTTATCGAATAGATTCGGCTATAAGGATATCAATTGTGAGTCTTTTATATTGATACAAACAAATAAAATGAAATTTGAGGAACCAGCGGATTTAATACTAGTGGACGGATTGGAAGTTTTGTTGGCGATTGAGAATGGGGTGCTAACAAACCATTCGATTTAGTTTTAAGTGGTAGGTTATAAGTGATAGTTGTAAGTTATAAGTCTCACGTGTTAACGGATAAAAGAGCGCAGGAAAATTAGTAGTTAAAACAGGGTCCCGACCATACCATGGGTTTTTACACCTTTAACGTCCAAATAAAAAAAAGCATAACTTAGTCCGCACGCTTACAACTTACAACTCCCTATGGCTTTAAATTACGTCTGGATCGGATTCTTTGTCATCGCATTTGTCGTTGCTTTAGTAAAGCTGATTTTTCTCGGCGACACTGCGATTTTCATGAACGTGGTAAATGGAATGTTCGATAGTGCAAAAACAGGTGCAGAAATTTCCATTGGCTTGATAGGGATCATGACTTTCTGGTTAGGTATCATGAAAATTGGAGAACGGGCCGGGATGATCTCCCTCTTTGCAAAAGGATTGAGTCCCTTCTTCAGCCGCCTTTTCCCTGATGTTCCAAAAAATCATCCGGCAAACGGTTCCATTATCATGAACTTTTCTGCAAACGCATTAGGACTTGATAATGCTGCAACACCGGTTGGCTTAAAAGCGATGAAAGAGTTGCAGGAACTGAATCCCGTTAAGGATACTGCGAGTAATGCAATGATTATGTTTCTGGTGCTTAACACGGCAGGAATTACTCTTATCCCCACTTCGGTTATAGCCTTAAGAATGGCGAACGGCGCAGCCAACCCTGCTGATATTTTTATTCCGTGTCTGATTGGCACGTTCATTTCATTTCTAGCCGGTATGATCGCAGTGGCTATATATCAGAAAATAAATCTCCTGCAATTACCAATACTGGCATTTTTTGCCTTTTTCATTACCCTAATGCTTGGCTTATATTTCTGGCTTGGATCGCTTCCACCCGACCAGATACAGGTATATGCGGGTCTACTGGGTGGAATCATCATCTTTTCAGTAATTACACTCTTTATAGTTCACGGCGCATTTCAAAAAATTAACGTTTACGAAGCTTTTATTGATGGTGCTAAGGAAGGTTTCAGCACTTCTATAATGATTATTCCTTTTCTGATTGCTATACTGGTTGCCATTAGCGCTTTTCGTACTACAGGCTGTATGGATTATGTAGTCAATGCTATCGGTTCTTTGGTAGCTCTTTTCGGCGCAGATACAAACTTCGTTCCCGCTCTGCCTGTTGGATTAATGAAAACTCTCAGTGGCGGTGGTGCACGGGGGCTAATGGTAGACGTAATGAAAACCTATGGAGCTGACTCCTTCCAGGGCAGGCTTGCTTGTATTATCCAGGGCTCTACCGAGACAACCTTTTATATACTTGCGGTATATTTTGGATCCGTTGGAATCAAAAAACCAAGGTATGCATTGGTTTGCGGGCTTATAGCCGACTTTGTCGGAGTTATTGCGGCGATTTTGTTGGCGTATATGTTTTTCGGCTCAACGATTTAGGGGTTTGACGTTTTATGGGATACGTGGTAATCCTCCTGATAGTTCCATGTTAGAATTCTACTTATTCGTTGTGCGTATACGCCGAGCACGTATAACCTAAAACGTATTACTCCTTAAGTTTCCCGAAATATTATGAACTTTTTCTTTCTTTATATGCTTTAAACAACTTTTTTTTTAAAAGATAATATTTTCTTAATTATACTTGAAACAAGCCCCGCATACCTTCGTTATTATCACACCAAAACTAAACACGATGGAAATCCACGCTGAAACAATGAACCGCTTCTGCAACCAGTACCGGATCTTGAACCATTATATTGAAGACCTTCCTGCACAGGCAATCCACACGCGATTTATGCCCGATAAATGGTCTATTCATGAGACAATAGCATATTTGTGCCGTTACCAATATATTTTTATGGAAAGGCTTAAAACGATTAGTACTGAAATAAATCCTTTTTTTCTTGTCTATGATGCTGATAACGATCCTGAGTATCAGTTTACGGCTGCCCGCACAACGGGTGCCCTGCTGCACGAAATTTATCGCGTGCGAGATGAGATGAAATTAATGCTTAAAAACCTGGTTCCTGCGGAATTTTCCAGGATTGGCACCCATGCAGTGCTTGGCCGGATGAATCTCTGCCAGTGGCTTGAATTCTTTTTGCTTCACGAATCTCATCAGTTTTATAAGATATTTAAACTTGCTGGTAATTTTTGGAGTAACAGCAGGATTCATCATGGTAATGTGATCAGCATGCCTATGGCAGGTACGCAAGTCGATGAAATGGCCGGATAAGGAAGTAGCAGGTATCAAGTATAAAGATTTGGGGAATATTACCCAGATAATTTGTCTGGAATTGAGGTTTGTAGTAGAGTCCTCCCCTTTCCTGTGAAAAATAAAAAGATCTTGATATCTGCTACTTGATACTTTCTACTTGATACTTGATACTTGATACTTGATACTCAATACTTAATATGGACCAGGAACATTGCATAGGTACGTCATGTACATCCGTTGAAATAGGTACGGATAAATATAGATCAGAAATTAGAGCCAGCGGGCATAGTATTATTGCAGATGAGCCTACGTCCAGTGGCGGTGAAGATCTGGGTATAAATCCGAATGAACTCTTGCTCGCAAGCTTGGGTACTTGTACCGCTATGACTTTAAAAATGTACGCAGATCATAAAGAATGGCCCGTCGACCGGATATTTGTGGACCTGACAATGGATATCGTCAAAGGGAATCAGCAGCAAACTACGTACATAAAAAGGCATATTAGGATTGAGGGAAGTATTGACGAGGAGCAAAGACAACGTATATTGCAAATAGCCGATAGTTGTCCACTACACAGAATCATAACCAACCCAATCGTGATAACAAGTAATTTAATGCCGGGAAAAGAGGAGTAGGATTTCGTCTGATCTTGAGCACTGGCCATTTCTAAGGTTTGCCCGTTTCCTGTTAGCAGGCCAGGCGTTTAAACGAACCAACCTGGCAACGGATAAGAGATCACTAATGCCACAACGGCACGCTTCTTGCAATCGTACAATATTGACCCTACTCACCTATCTATGAAAGGCCTTTTGAAATCAAAAGGCCTTTATAGTTTAATCCAAATTCAAGATAATCTTAATTTCTAATCAAATAATATTAATGCAACGGCGAGTGTTATCAATACGTTAAACGTCTGAGCAACTAAAAAAGCATAGAAGGGCTTCTTACTTTGCTTCCCGAACAAATCTGCGAAGTTAGTTTCAAGTCCAATACTTGTAAACGCGAGTGCGAACCACAATCCCTGCAAATTCTTTAGACTTCCTTTCACCGAACTAACTGTCTCTGAATCAAGTAAAAAAGAGAATAAAATTGAGGCACCGATAAATCCAAGCACAAACTTTGGAAAACGTTCCCATATGACCCCAATAGTAGGTTTCGAGTCAGGATCTTCTGAATTCGGATGTTTGGTATAAGTCCAAAATACAGAAATCCCAAAAGCAGCTAATCCCAAAAGCACATTTTGTGAAAACTTTACTATCGTACTGATCTTCAGCGCTTCTTCACCGACCAATGATCCTGAGGCGACCACTGCACCCGTTGTATCAATACTCCCGCCGAGCCATGCACCCGTTACCTCCTGCGAAAGGCCAATATAATTCGCTATCAAGGGCATAAAAATCATCATCGGGATCGCTGTGATCAGGACCATGGAAATCACATATGAAAGTTTTTTCGAATCCCCCTTTATCGCTCCTGATGTTGCAATAGCAGCAGAAACACCGCAAATCGATACTGCACTTGAAATCATCATGGTTAATTCATCATCAACCTTTAGTTTTTTACATAACCAGTAGGCGAAATACCAGACGGTTACCACCACGATTATGGCTTGGATCAGGCCTAAAGAACCTGCCTTCAAAATATCGGAAAATATTACACCGGTACCCAGTAGAACTAGACCAATTTTTACAAATAACTCAGTTGATAAAGCAGATTTCAGCCATTCAGGAAGTCTGAAGAAATTACTGATTACCAGGCCAAGGGCAAGGCTAAAGATAACAGCCTCCAGATTAATTGCCTTAACACGACTGTTTCCAGCCAAAATTAGTGCAAGGATTGTAATTAAATATACAATAGGAAAACCTATCAGATAATCCTTCAGTGATCGCCCATTTAGCAGTGCCCCAATTATTGCAATAATAAGGACTAACGCGAATTGAAGAGCTATTATACCCAAATTTGTGGGATGTAAAACCGATTCGAAAAGCTCAGTAGCATTATTCCAGCTGAATTCGGGTACTGGTAGCATTAGTCCTCCTATTGAAATTGCAATGATTAGAGCTCCGAGAATAACGACTACCCAGTCCTCATGGAGAACAGATTTCTTTGTTTCTGGCATAATTATAGTAAAGTTTTGGTGTGAAATATATCCTTAAGCGTTTGTTTAGCAGCATAGTAACCGCACATTCCATGCACACCCCCTCCAGGCGGCGTGGAAGAAGAACATATGTAAATCCCTTTAGCTGAAGTACGGTAAGGCGAGGATCTTAGAACCGGCCGGCTAAATAACTGACCAAGATCAATCACACCGCCATTAATATCTCCACCAATGTAGTTGGGATTATACGCTTCAATTTCTAAAGTATTCATGGTATGCTTAGCCAGAATTTGGTCCTTGAATCCGGGTGCGAAACGTTCAACCTGGTTTTCAATTGCTGCCGTCATGTCAACACATGATCCATTTGGAACATGGCAGTAAGCCCAGGCAGTATGATTGCCTTCAGGAGCACGGCTTTTATCAAACAGGCTTTGCTGGGCAAGCAGCACAAAAGGCTTGTCTACTATTTGGCCCCTTGAAGTAATCAGTTCGCTGTTGGCAATTTCTTCAAATGTGTTTCCTAAATGAATGGTTCCAGCCAATCGAGCTTCAGGTGCTGAGAAAGGAATAGGTCCGTTTAAAGCCCAGTCGATCTTAAAAACACCCATTCCATATCGGTATCGTTTGAGCTGCCATTTATAGAGGGGCGATAATATTTCGCCCGCAATATCGAGTATTTGTTTTGGGGTAAGATCGAATAAAATCGCTTTCGCGGACGGGATGTCATTCATCGAACGAACGGGAATTCCTGTTTGAATCTTACCACCTAAGGATTTAAAGTGAGATGCAAGGGCATTTGCGATCTTAAACGAGCCGCCTACTGAGGCTGGCCATCCCTGAAGATGTCCAGTGGCTAAAAGAACCAGGCCAATTGCCGATGTAGCCAGATTGGTTAAAGGTTGTATCGAATGTGCTGCCATTCCGGCCCAAAACCCTTTCGCTTCTTTCGTTTTAAAGCGACCGGAAAGTGAGCTTGCAGATCTTAGGGCATTTAAGCCAAATGCAGCCATATTGAGCGGGTGTTTTGGAAAATGCAAGGGTCCAAGAACATCAGGAGCCATGCCTGGCCAGCTCCTGACAAGGGGAGCTAAGAGGGTTGAATAAGCGCTGTTATCTTTACCTAATCTGGAAGCAGTCTCTTCAACCGAGCCCTTGAGTATAGCTGCTGTACCGTCATCAAAAGGATGGGCGGCGGAAATGGCCGGGTAAACATATTCAAGGCCATGCTTATCTAAAGGAAGCTTATTGAAAAATGGTGAGCCCACTGCTAAAGGATGAATAGCTGAACATATATCGTGGATGAATCCGGGAAGGGTAAGCTCCGCAGAACGCAACCCTCCGCCAATGGTTTCCTTCCCTTCGAGTAGCAGCACCGAAAGTCCTGCCTCCTGCAATACTATCGCAGCCGATAAACCATTGGGTCCCGCGCCGACAACCACCGCATCATACTCTGTATTCACTTAGCTTCTTTCAAAGCCTGAATATCATTAAATCTATTTAATTACCAGCAAAACATGGTGAATAATCTATGCAAAAACTCCTGCCCGCATCACTGTGCTTCTTTGTGCTTTAGGCTTGTATGCTTAGAGTCCTCTTAAATAAGTGTATAGAGGAGTCGACATTGGTACTCATCACCCAACATGCTTGTCCATAACTTTATCTGGCAATTCAACTACCCGTCGAGTTAAACATGCTAATTAATTCCTGAAATGCTAATTTCGACGGCGTATACAATGTACTCTTGCCCTCACCTATTTTATATTCAACCTTTCGGGCAAAGAATCCAGGGGGTAATACTTATGCTTTACGGAAGTTCCATCAACATTCACAATCCTAAAACCTGAACTATCAGAACCGAGCGGCCGTCCGACTGGGCCGG
The DNA here is from genome assembly GCF_046590655.1 of Daejeonella sp. GTDB lineage: Bacteria > Bacteroidota > Bacteroidia > Sphingobacteriales > Sphingobacteriaceae > Daejeonella. The sequence continues at coordinate 7,525 of NZ_JBKJUM010000024.1, read as the reverse complement.
TTGTAATCATTTCAATGTTGCCTGCTCGGCCTCCGGCATTTCGGTGGTAGTGGCCTGCAAAAATCTGTCTGACCTTATATCTTTCAAACAGCTCGAGATATATTTTTCTTTTGTCTAAATCGATATTAAAGTACTGATTTGGCTCATCCGCGGAGTTGAGGAAAAAAGGATGATGCATGAAAATCATGATATTCCTGCTTCCAGAATTCTTTCCATCTTCCAGCGCGGTTCTAACCCAAGCATCCTGGGCAGCGGCCTCGTCAGGAGCCTTTGCAGGATCCTTGATAAGCGAAGAATTTAGCACAATGCCGAATATATTACCTGATCGAAATGTATAACGGTCGGGGCCGAAATGCTGCTGGTAATATTGTAAAGCGGCGGGAGTTGGTATATTTTCCACATCGTGATTGCCGGAAACATTGTAAATCTTAATAGCAGGATCCAGCATAGCCGCAATACGCTTGTACTCATTTATTTGCGCCATGTCGCCTGGCTTATTAACAAGGTCGCCGCATATTACGATGAATGCTGGCTTAAGACGGTTTGTCTCCGAAATAGCCTTTTCAAAATTTCTGGTTTCCCGGCTGAACTCTTTATTTTCATTAAAAAATCCGAACTGTGTATCAGCCATTTGAAAGAAAGAAAACCTGTCGGTATATCTTATGGATGCACAGCCGGAAATGATAACTAGTAACGTTAAAATTAACGCTATTTTGTATATGTATTTAAGCATTTTTTCGTCTTTTACTTTGTGAAATTAAGAGTTAAATAAAGTAGAGCATGAATGTCGTCAAACATATTTAATTAATTTTGAATAAAATATTAGCATGAAGTTAAGGTTCATTTATATACTCGTCATACTCTTTGTTGCTGGAATTTTCACAGCTTTTAAACCATGGCCCTTCCCTACCCAAAGTAGTGTAAGTTCGGGGATTAGAAAAGAACAGAAAAACAAAAGCTTAAAAATTTGTGTGATAAGCGACCTGAATGCAAGTTATGGATCGACTGCTTATCCCGAGGAAGTTGGGCAGGTAATTAGACAGCTGCCGGCTATCGACCCAGACATTATATTATGTTCAGGGGATATGGTAGCTGGCCAAAAAGCATCTTTAACCGATCAAAACATACTGGAAATGTGGGCGGGCTTTAAGTCAGTAGTATTGAATCCAATTAACAAGCTGCAGATCCCGTTCGGATTCACGGTTGGCAACCACGACGCCTCTCCCTCATTTTCAAGAGATCGAAAGTTTTCTAAAGACTTCTGGGAAGAGAATGTAAATTCAACTAACCTCACTTTTGTCGATTCAGCGAATTACCCTTTCTATTACAGCTATATAAAAAATAATGTATTCATAATAAGCTGGGATGCGGCCGGTGCTGAAATTAAACCAGAGATTTACCATTGGATGAAAGCTCAGCTCAAGGGAAGGATAGCCAGAAAGGCACGGCTACGGATTCTCATCGGTCATTTACCACTTTATGCGATAGTTGATAGCAAGAATAAACCGGGCGAGGTAAATTCAGATCCTGAAGCAGCATTAAAATTCTTCAAAACGTACGGGCTTGACCTCTATATAAGCGGCCACCAGCATGCCTACTATCCGGCAGAAAAAGACGGTGTACGATTTCTTAATATGGGAGCAATTGGGGATGCACCGAGGACACTTATTGGGTATAATGCAGAGGCACAAAAATCTTACACGATTATTGAAATACCGGTTAAGAACCCCACAGATTTCAATTATAAAACCTACACTCCCGGCATTCAGCTTATAAACGCATCAAGTCTGCCAGATTCTGTGATTGGCTTTAACGGAATCTCAAGGAAAGAAATCAGGTAAATTAAATTAAAATCGCACTATACAACATAACAGCGTCATAGGGAGATCACACATGGATCACACTTAGATCACTCACAGATAAAAATACGTTTAAGGTTAAGATATTGAAAAGGAAATGCAGCAATTTGCTGATATTACAGATTTCACAGCTATCACACTGCTTTTTGCAGAATAATTTTGACCCAATAAATCAGCAGGAGTTGAAAACGATTGTGCGTAACAAAAGAACTTCCATAACGTTATTATCCAAGAGCAGATTGCTAAATTTGCAGCTCCTATAAATCAATTAATGAACGAAGTTTATATTATATCAGCAGTACGCACCCCCATCGGAAGTTTTGGTGGTAGCTTATCTAGCCTTTCTGCAAGTCAATTAGGAGCAATTGCCATTAAAGCCGCCGTAGAGCGTGCGGGAATTGACCCGGGACAGGTTCAGGAAGTAATTATGGGTAATGTGCTGTCTGCAAATGTGGGACAAGCACCTGCAACACAGGCTGCCAAGTTCGCCGGCCTGCCTGATATCCCGGCAACGGCTGTTAATAAAGTATGTGCATCAGGAACTAAAGCGCTGATGTTTGCTGCTCAAAGTATTGCCCTAGGCGAAAAAGATATCATAGTTGCGGGTGGTATGGAAAGTATGAGTAATGTTCCCTACTACCTCGACAAGGCAAGAAATGGTTATCGTCTCGGCGATGGAAAGATAATTGATGGACTTGTAAAAGATGGTCTGTGGGATGTGTATAATGATTATCATATGGGTTCGGCTGCAGAGCTTTGCGCGGCAGATTGCAAAATTAGCCGTGAAGACCAGGACGCTTATGCTATAGAATCCTATAAAAGATCTCAAAAAGCACAGGCTGATGGAAGATTCAGTAAGGAGATCGTGCCGGTTGAAATAAAAGACCGAAAAGGTGATATTACCTCAATTGACACAGACGAGGAAGTTACAGCTGTGAAATTCGACAAAATCCCTTCATTAAAGCCCGTATTTCAGAAAGACGGTACTGTTACTGCTGCTAATGCGTCAACATTGAATGACGGCGCAGCAGCCCTGGTATTAATGAGCAAAAGAAAGGCTGACGAACTTGGAATTAAACCTCTCGCAAGAATAGTTTCATATGCAGATGCACAACAAGCACCCGAATGGTTTACTACATCGCCATCAAAAGCAATTCCTGCTGCGCTTGAAAGAGCTGGCTTAAAGGCGAATGAGGTAGATTACTATGAAATCAACGAGGCATTTTCCGTAGTTTCTCTTGCAAATAACCGCATATTAGAGCTTGACCCTTCAAAAGTAAATGTAAATGGCGGAGCTGTTTCTATGGGGCATCCGCTGGGAGCCTCAGGAGCCAGAATAATAGTTACCCTTGTAAATGTTCTTCAGCAAAACGGCGGAAAGATCGGTGTAGCTGGTATCTGTAATGGCGGCGGCGGAGCAAGTGCAATGGTAATAGAGAACTTATCATAGAATGATACGGGCAGCACACATACTGGCCATCATAATATTTCTGGGCATTAGCTCTCAGGCACAGCATTCAGCTAGTGCAGGTAATCAGCGTTTAAAAGCATACCAGGATACCCTCCAAAATCTTAGCTTCAAAATGATTAACGACAGCCTTGAACCTCAGCGTTACAATGCAAGCTATAAATTCATTAAAACTCTTGTCGGGGCTTTGAAAACGCCCTATTCTTTCAATTTTCCATTCGATTCATTGAAATCAATTTCAATTCAATCATCTTCAGATAAGCGTTTCAGAATTTTTAGCTGGCATATCATGAATGCCGATGGAAGCTACCGGTACTACGGATCTGTTCAGATGAATAATCCGGATGGAAAACTTCAAATGTTTCCGTTAGTAGATTATACCTCTGAGTTTAAAAAACCTGCCGATAGCATAACCACGAATGACAAATGGTATGGTGCGCAGTATTACCGGATAATATCAGTACTAAATAATGTTAAAACGCCCTACTATATCCTTTTAGGGTGGAAAGGCAATAACGTTAAGTCAACGAAAAAAGTAATTGATGTAATTCATTTCAAAGACAATAAAGCCTACTTTGGGATGCCCGTTTTTGATGGAGACAAAGAAAATGCTACAAAAAAGCGAGTTATATTTGAATACGACCGCAAAGCCTCAATGGTATTAAACTGGGATATAAAAACAGGCACGATAATATTTGATCACCTGGCGCCTCCTGATGATAGGTTAAAAGGCAGGTTTGAACTCTATGGTCCCGACTTCTCATATGACGGGTATCATTTAGCTAACGGTCGCTGGAAGCTTGTTGAAGATCTTAAAGTATCAAATCAACCGACGGATCAGGACGAGAATTTTAATGATCCGAAAAGGTTTTGATAGAGAATTGAGAATCTCGTGCACGCAGCCATTCTCTATTCTCCAATCTTTATTATCTATTTCCAATTACGGTGCGACCGCCTGCATTAGCAATCCGCAAATATATGCTCCGTAGGTTCCTACAACATATCCGAATACAGCTAGCAAAACTCCTACAGGAGCAAGGGATGGATGAAAGGCACCCGCTACAACTGGCGCTGAAGCCGGGCCTCCGATGTTAGACATACTACTTACAGCCAGAAAGAAGAATGGAGTCTTAGTGAGTTTGGCAACAATAATCACGATTAATGCGTGGATCATCATCCAGACTATACCCACTAGGAGAATACCAGGATTTTCAAAAATGGCCATGATGTTCATCTGCATTCCGATAGTAGTTATCAGCACATATAGGAGTACACTTCCCAGTCGGGATGCTCCCGCAGCTTCGAGATTTCGCACTCTGGTAAATGATAAAAACATTCCAATGGTTGTAGCGATGATCACGATCCAGAAAAAACCGGATGTAAGGCTGAACTTGCTCAAGTACGGAGCATTAGCAGTAACCCAGGGTGCAATATTGTCTGCGCCGAGGTGCGCTATTCCTGTAACTCCAAAAGCAACACCGAGGATCATTATAATATCCGGTGTACTGGGAATGCGCATCGTCGACAATTGGTATGCTTCAATTTTTTCTTTTATTTCATTAACCGAGCTGTCATCAGCCTTCAGCCATTTGTTTATCCTTACTGTTTGGTTAGCACCATATAATAAAAGTGCCATCCAGGTATAAGAAATCACAACATCCAAAGTGACCATCGCAGAAAAAAGATTCGCACTGGGTTTAAATATCTCAAACATTGCCGCCTGGTTAGCCGCGCCGCCAATCCAGGTTCCAGCAACCGTTGCCAAACCCCGCCAGACAGCATCAGGCCCCACCCCTCCCACTATTTCCGGAGCGAAGAGAGAGATCAGAAAAACCGCAATAGGACCGCCCAGTAAAATACTGACCGTTGACGTAAGAAACATTAGTCCGGCCTTTTTACGCAATTTCCATATCTCCTTTAAGTCAAGGCTTAGTGTGAACAACACAAGACTCGCCGGCAACAAAAACCTGGATGAAATTGTATATAGAGATGAGATTTCACCTGAAATTACTCCAAAGGAGTTTAGTAAGCCGGGCAGAAAATAACAAAGCAGTATTGGAGGTATGACGTTGTAGAACTTAGTGAAGAAAGGAATCTTGCTTTCGGAGGACCAGAAAACAAGCCCCAAAATGCTCATTAATAACCCTAGTACAACGGCATCATTAGTAATTAACGGGATTTGTGCTGTCATTTATGATAATTAATATAAGCTGTACTTATATAAAACACCAATTTTAGACAAAATTTAATTATAATTGAACTTTTACTCAATTATGAGCCAGGAATTAAGAGCCAAATTAGGAGCCAGGAATCACGAACCAAGACTTCCACCGAGCGTACCAATATGGTTATTCGATCAGACCAATAATTAACCTGCCTACCGGCAGGCAGGCAACTAACCAACTAACAACTAACAACTAACCAAAAATGGAAATTCAGCAAAAACAACTCTTTGGACATCCGCGTGGATTGTATATCCTTTTCCTTACAGAAATGTGGGAACGATTCAGTTTTTACGGAATGAGGGCACTTTTAGTCCTCTTTCTTGTTTCATCTGTAAACGGAGAGAATCCGGGATATGGGTGGACAAGCAGTGAGGCGTTAAAATTATATGGCATCTACACATTCCTGGTGTACTTGTCTTCTATTCCGGGGGGTATCATTGCTGACAAATTTATCGGTCAGAAGAAAGCCGTTATTCTTGGCGGAGCACTGCTTGTGGTGGGCCACAGCATACTTGCCGTTCAGAACATTACAGCCTTCTATATTGGCTTGGGACTCATTATTGCTGGTGTAGGCTGTTTAAAACCGAATATCTCTACAATGGTTGGCGGGCTTTATCCAAAAGGTGATGACAGAAGAGACAAAGGTTTTACTATTTTTTATATAGGGATAAACGTTGGTGCTTTCCTTGCAGGTATTATCATCGGATATGTGGGCGAGACGATGGGATGGCATTATGGATTCGGACTTGCAGGTATAGGAATGGCAATAGGGCTGATAATATTTATTCTGGGGCATAAGGATTTGAAGGGAGTTGGCGAAGCGACTAAAGAACTATCAAAAGCGGATCAAGCTATTAAAAGCAAACCTCTGACGGCCATTGAAAAGGACAGGGTAAAAGTAATGTTGCTCTCTTTTCTGATGATAATCGTATTCTGGGGATCATTTGAGCAAGCCGGTGGATTAATGAACTTGTATGCATCTGAGAAAACTGATCGGGTGATTGGCTTCTTAAACTGGACAGTTCCCGCAACCTGGTTCCAGTCTGTAAATGCATTCTTTATTATCACGTTGGGAATCCCGGTTGCCGGCTTCTGGTACAACTGGAAAAAGAAGGGTAAAGAAGCATCATCGATATTTAAAATTGCAATAGGTGTTGTGATTATGGGATGGGGTTTCCTGTTTATGTCTGCTGCATCACTACAGCACGAGTCTAATGGTTCGTCAGCAATGTATTGGCTGGTGCTGGCATACCTTTTCCATACCGTCGGAGAACTATGTGCATCTCCTGTGGCGCTTTCTTTTATTACCAAGCTGGCTCCTCTAAAATATGCTTCAATAATGATGGGGGTATTTTTTGCAGCCACGGGACTCGGAAATTATGTGGCTGCCTGGGTAGGTGTCTGGTCTCAAACAGCAGGGGAACTAGAGATCTTTACTGGTATAGCTATTTTCTGTACAATAATAGGAGGATTGGTAATCGCGATCAAAAAACCACTTATACGTCTTACCCATGGTGCGGAGGATTTTTCTGAAGAAACGATGGGAAAAACAGCGACAGCGTGACATCAGACAGCCTTGTCATCATTCCTACCTACAATGAAAAAGAAAACATCGAAAACATTATTCGTAAGGTCTTTTCATTCACCGAGGTATTCCATGTGCTTGTTGTGGATGATGGATCGCCGGATGGCACTGCAGATATTGTAAACAGCCTTCAAAATGAATATGAGGGCTTGCTCCATATACTTGAACGAAAAGGAAAACTAGGCCTGGGCACTGCCTATATTGAAGGCTTCAAATGGGCTCTGGAGCGTGGATATGACTATATTTTTGAAATGGACGCCGACTTCTCACATAATCCCGCAGACCTTTCAAAACTGAAAATGGCTTGTATAAACGGTGCCGACCTGGCGATTGGTTCACGGTACATCAAAGGTGTAAATGTGGTGAACTGGCCGATGAGCCGTGTTTT
>NZ_JBKJUM010000054.1:0-45833 GCF_046590655.1 Daejeonella sp. | reverse complement strand
GGAGGGGAAACGACAATTGACGAACACGTCCTCATAGAAGAAGAGCAGATAGAAATTTTTGAAGAAATTGAAGAAGCCGCCCAGGACCTAAGTCATGCTTCTAAAGAAAAAATAGCGGAAAAGTCTTTTGAAGGAACAATAGATGATGACAGCGGTGAAAATGAGATCGGAAATATCGATTCTGAATCCGAACCTGTAAAAGTTATAGTTGAACAGGACGATTTACACTTGCACACAACAGAAAATATTTCTTCTGCTGATTTCTTAACACAAGATGCGGGTTTAGTTACTACACCAGACATAACGGAAAATGTTTTTACGCCAGAGCGGGATATTGCCGAAAATATTACGCACCACGCTGCGTTAGATGATCAGCAGAAAGTTTCAAGGTACGATGATGATAAAATGCCTTACTCTTTCTTGTGGTGGCTGAGTAAGACGCGGAAAGAACATGCCGACAGTTATCAACCTTACGTAAGTTTTCAACTTGATACCAGCCAAAACATCAAGCGCAATACGGTAGACGAGTTGAGCACGCAAATAATTGAAAATATTTTTCATCTTCAATCACCTGTTGATGAACTAGAAAATGCACCTAAAACTGTTCCCTTTCAAGTTAAGCGTAAAGAAGATTTTATCGTAGAAAAATTCATTCGGGATGAACCGCAGATAAAGCCTCCTAAGTCTGATAAACTTGATAATGAGAATAAAGCACGAAAAAGTGCAGAAGATCCAAATGACCTTGTTTCAGAAACTTTAGCCCATATCTACACTGACCAAATGCTATTCTTCAAAGCAGTTGAGACTTACAAAAAATTAAGTTTGAAATTCCCGGAAAAAAGCACGTACTTTGCCGACCAAATTCGGGAATTAGAAAAGAAAATAAATTAAATAATATGTTATATACAATAGTTGTTCTTGCAATTATAGTTTGCGTCTTGTTGGTATTAATTGTGCTGATACAAAATCCCAAAGGCGGAGGCCTCTCTTCAGGATTTGCAGGATCGAATAATATTATGGGTGTGCAACGTACCGGTGACTTCCTCGAAAAAGGAACATGGGTTCTGGCTGTCAGCTTAATGGTATTAGCGCTTATGATTAACGTTGTTGTTGATAAGGGAGGAGCAGTCACTCAGGAAGGAAGGGAACTCCAGGAGATGATCAATAAGCCAGTTACAGCGCCGGCGCCTTCAAATATGACACTGCCTACCGCACCGGCAGATACGACGAAAAAATAAAATGAAATCTTTTAAAGAGGCCCTCTTACGGAGGGCCATTTTTTTATCCAAAGCTGACATTCAACTGACAGCATGACACCGTAACCTCCGAATTAAATGAGTCAACATTGTTAAAGAATGCAATTTTGACAAGAATTTGTTTGCTAGGGTATTTGGCATAATAAGTGACTGCTAAGAGACGTAAAATTCAACTAATTAAATACATAATAAAATATGGCATTAAATATTAAACCTAGCGCAGACCGGGTAGTTATAGAAGCTGCTGCTGCTGAAGAGAAGACAGCCTCAGGACTCTATATCCCTGATACTGCCAAAGAGAAACCACAAAAGGGAACAGTAGTAGCTGTTGGTCCTGGCAAATATGCAGAGCAAACCGGAAATTTAATCCCTATGCCTTACAAGGTTGGAGACGTTGTTTTATATGGTAAATACGCCGGTACAGAGATCACTCATGAGGGAAAAGAATATCTTATCATGCGTGAGGCCGATATTTTTGCAACTTTATAGTCATGGCGAGGTGTACCCTCAGAAATGAAAACCCAGTTTAAATAACATTAAAACCAAGGAGTCAGTTTATTAACTTAGTTCAATTACTAACTCCAACCTCAAAACTCTTTAAAAATGTCAAAACAAGTTAAATACAATGTTGAAGCACGTGATGCTCTGAAAAGAGGCGTGGATATTCTGGCTAATGCTGTTAAAGTAACTTTGGGACCAAAAGGCCGGAATGTAATTATCGATAAAAAATTCGGCTCTCCTTCTATCACTAAGGATGGTGTTACCGTTGCAAAGGAGATAGAATTGAAAGACCCCCTTGAAAACATGGGTGCTCAAATGGTCAAGGAAGTTGCTTCTAAAACTGCTGATATAGCAGGTGACGGAACCACCACTGCAACTGTCTTAGCTCAGGCTATTGTAACTGCAGGTATAAAAAACGTTGCAGCTGGAGCAAATCCAATGGATCTTAAGCGTGGTATCGACAAAGCTGTTTCAGCTGTCGTTGCAAACCTTAAAAGTCAGTCACAATCAGTTGGAGAAGACAATAACAAAATCAAACAAGTAGCTTCCATCTCAGCAAATAATGATGAGGTTATTGGAACCTTGATTGCTGATGCAATGGCAAAGGTTGGTAAGGATGGTGTTATTACTGTTGAAGAAGCAAAAGGAACTGAAACTGAAATGAAAACAGTTGAAGGAATGCAGTTTGACCGTGGTTACTTGTCTCCGTACTTTGTTACTAATGCTGACAAAATGGAGGTTGAGTTAGAAAATCCTTACATTCTAATTTATGATAAGAAGATTTCATCAATGAAAGAACTGCTTCCAGTACTTGAAAAACAAGTTCAAACTGGAAAACCACTTTTGATAATTGCAGAAGATCTTGATGGAGAAGCATTGGCGACTCTTGTGGTGAATAAGATTCGCGGATCTTTGAAAGTTGCAGCTGTCAAAGCCCCTGGTTTTGGAGATCGTCGTAAAGCTATGCTTGAAGATATCGCTATTTTAACTGGTGGTACGGTAATTTCTGAAGAAAGAGGATACAAACTTGAAAACGCTGATCTTACATATTTAGGAACGGCTGAGAAAGTTGTTGTTGATAAAGACAATACTATTGTTATTAACGGTGCAGGTAAGTCAGAAGATATAAAAGCACGCGTAAACCAGATCAAAGCTCAGGTTGAAACAACAACGTCTGATTATGATAAGGAAAAATTACAGGAACGTTTAGCCAAGCTTTCAGGTGGTGTTGCAGTACTATATGTTGGTGCAGCAACTGAAGTTGAAATGAAGGAAAAGAAAGACCGTGTTGATGATGCATTACATGCAACCCGTGCGGCTGTAGAAGAAGGTATTGTAGCAGGTGGTGGTGTTGCATTTATCCGTGCAGTTGAAGCTTTGGCAGATCTTAAAGGATTAAATGAAGATGAAAACACGGGTATTGCTATTATCAAACGTGCTATCGAAGAACCATTACGTCAGATCTGTGAAAATGCAGGTATTGAGGGTTCTATTGTCGTTCAAAAAGTTAAAGAAGGAACAGGTGATTTTGGTTATAATGCACGTACTGATGTGTATGAGAACCTAATTGGCGCTGGAGTTATTGATCCTACTAAAGTGGGTCGTGTAGCTTTGGAAAATGCCGCTTCAATAGCAGCAATGCTGTTAACTACTGAAGTAGTTTTAGCTGATGAGCCTGAAGAAAATTCTGGTGGTGGTCATATGCCTCCAATGGGTGGTGGTGGTATGGGTGGAATGATGTAATCATTCCCCATCGTATAATAAAAGGTCTTTTCGTAATCGAAAGGACCTTTTTTTGTAACCGACTTCCGTTTTCAACGACACTAATTCAACTCTTTTTTTATAAGGGGATACAATTTGTCTGCCCAATCCTTGTACATTTTATAGGAAGGATGAAGCCCGTCTGTTGAAGTATAGCTGTCATCGGTATCTGCGATTCTTGATGCAGCAGTTATTTCTACGTAATGGACATTTGCATTCTTTGATTCTTCTCTATTTACCTTGTTGTAAATATCAACAGATGCTGACTCCAGCTTTGTGTCTTTAAGTTTCCCAAAGGGTGTAACCGTCCAGTCTGGAATAGACAATACATAAACTGTAGCCCTCCCCCCTCTCGAATGGCTTATTGCCTTATTCAAGATTTCGACAAAGTGTGTTCTGTATTCATTAAGTGAGCTTTTTACATATTGGTTATTAACACCGATAAGCACAGTAACAAAGTCATATTTTTCTTTCAGGGGTTCGTTTTTCAGCGCCGCTAACAAATTTATTGTGGTCCATCCAGTGCTTGCTATTACATGTGGATTCTCCACTTTAAAACCCTCTGCCCGTAATTTATCCGCCAGTTGAAAAGGGAAAGATTCACTCTGAATCACTGCCTCGCCTGAAGTGTATGAATCTCCCAGAGCCAGAAATGTTTTCATTCCAAGGTGCTCTCCGCCTGAAGCGTCCACCTGCTTCCGGCAGGATGATACGGACAAAATCATAAATAAGCCTAATAGGAAATTCATTCTACAATTGCATTTCAAACAACCGGACAATATTTCTAACAAGTGCTTTCTTGACTTGTTCTAAATCCACCTCCATTTCCAGCTCCTTCTTCATTGAAGTTACAGCTTTATCATCAATACCGCACGGAATAATATTGTCGAAATAGTTCAGGTCAGTATTTACGTTAAACGCAAATCCATGCATGGTGACCCAACGGCTGCACCTGACACCAAGTGCGCATATCTTTCGTGCCTTCTCATTATCTGCGTCAAGCCACACACCAGTGTACCCCGGATAACGACCACTCTCAATCTCATATTCTGTAAGTGTATCGATCACAGCTTGCTCTAATGTCCGGAGATAGAGATGAATATCCGTAAAAAAATTATCCAGGTCAAGTATTGGGTAACCTACGATTTGCCCCGGACCATGATAAGTAATATCCCCCCCTCTGTTAATTTTGTAAAAACTGGCCTGTTTTTCTTTCAACCCCTCTTCGTCCAGGAGTAAATTTTTAGCCTCTCCACTTTTCCCGAGCGTAAAAACGTGGGGATGCTCAACAAGGATAAGGTGGTTTGGTACCGGGTTCTCGGAATTATTAGTCCTATTAGCGACTTTAGTATTTACCGTCGCAGAAAAAATCATTTCCTGCTTTTCCCAAGCAGCCTCATAGTCAAGAAGACCCCAATCCTGAAATATTACCTGTTTATTCTTGATCATTGTCGGCAACATAACCAATCATATATCCTTCAAATTTGTCGTAATTTACTGTATAGCCTTTGATCAATTTACCAATATCAAGACTTGCCTGAAATGATCCTTTACATGAATATATAAACGGTTGTATCCTGATGTGATCAAGAAAGCTGATATTTTTCTTCCCGTGTAATTTATAAATAGCCTCTTTTGCGCACCAGCAGACATACAAATGTTCAATACGGTCTGCCGATATGAAATCCAGTTCCTGCTGACTCAGAAACTTATGAGCTATTCGTTCTATCTTATCTTTAATTAGTTCAATGTCAATACCCACTGCCTTGGTTTTACTGACCATGACGGCAGCATAGTCAAAAGAGTGGCTCAGGGAAATAAAGTGGGGAAAATTAGTTAGGTAGGGCTTGCCACTTAAATCAACCCGGCAGTCTATATACTCATCTGTATTCATCATTCTCCGAAGGAGGACCCGGGTGCTGAGCCAATGCAGATTTCTCTTGCCATTAACTAGCGTATCCAAATAGGAAATCTCATGATGTTTTAGCTGCAGTTGAGCCATCAAATCCTCTGCACTTTCTTCAATTTTCCAAATAGCAAACGATGTTCCTGGGTCTAATTCTTTATGATAAACAAGCGACATTTTAAAAAATAAAATACCTGTAAAACTATCTCAAATTAATCATAATTTAGGCTAAATCTGAAATATTTATGATACTTTCCGACAAACTAATCCTTGAAGAAATCGACAAAGGAAATATTATTATCGAGCCCTTTAATAAAGACTGTCTTGGAACAAATTCCTATGACGTACATCTCGGCAAATATCTAGCCACATACAAAAACAGGGTGCTTGATGCAAAAGCTCATAATGAAATTGACCATTTTGAGATTTCAAAAGAAGGTTTCGTTTTGCAACCTAACACACTTTACCTGGGTGTTACACTAGAATATACAGAAACCCATAAGCATGTTCCTTTTCTGGAGGGTAAATCTAGTACAGGAAGGCTTGGAATAGATATTCACGCAACTGCTGGGAAGGGTGATGTCGGATTTTGCAATACCTGGACTTTAGAAATATCCTGTGCTCAGCCAGTAAAAATTTATGCAGGCATGCCTATTGGCCAACTAATTTACTTTGTTGTTGAGGGGGAAATTGAAACAATGTACAACACCAAAGGCAATGCGAAATACAATAATAAGACTACAAAACCGGTAGAAAGTATGATGTGGAAGAATTCCTTTTAAGGAAAGTCTTCGTAAAAAATAAGCTATACCGGATGTAATCACTCAATTTTTTCGTAAATTGAGTGATCTCATTCATGCGGTTCCCGAACCTGCGAAAAAAAACTCCAATGAACAGGCGCCTGCTGATATTATTTCCAATTATATTCCTAGTAATAACATTTGGCTTTATTCAGGAAGATGAGCCTCTCAAAAAGATAATTTCTCAGATTGAAAAATATCGGACTGATTATCCTCAGGAGAAAGTTCACCTCCACATGGATAAGCCGTATTATGCAATAGGGGATAATATCTGGTTTAAAGCTTATGTTGTAAATGCCGAAATAAACGAGCTGTCGGCACTCAGTAAAATTCTATATGTTGATCTGATAAACGATAAAGATTCCATTAAACAATCCCTGAAGTTACCATTAAACTTAGGTCTCGCCTCGGGAGATTTCACGCTGACCGATTCCTTGAAGGAAGGCAATTATCGTATCCGGGCTTATACAACCTGGATGCGGAATTTTGGCGAGGAGTATTTTTTTGACAAGACATTTACTGTTGGAAATTCTATATCAAACGCGATCCTGACCAATGTTAACTATACATTCAGCAAAACCGGCAATTCAGAAAGGGTTGTCGCGAATATTCAGTACACTGACATGGAAGGTAATCCCCTTTCTAGTAAAGAGGTAAACTATAATGTTAATTTGGATTTTAGAGATATTGCCAAAGGAAAAGGGATAACAGATTCCAGGGGTAATGTCCAGATAAACTTTACAAATAATCAACCTTTCATTTTAAAATCAGGGAAAATACTTACGAGTATAAGGCTCGACGAAAAAACTGCAGTATCCAAGAGTTTTCCTGTTAAGTCTACTTCAAGTCAGGCAGATGTGAAGTTTTTCCCGGAAAGCGGCGAGCTCGTAAACGGCATCCGGTCCAGGGTAGGATTTAAGGCAGTTGGCGCCGACGGACTTGGGATGACAGTTTCCGGTTATATCACCGACAAAGGAAATAACAAATTAACCGAATTTAAATCGGAACATGCTGGAATGGGTCATTTCCGATTAAATCCCCTCACTGACGAAATCTATACTGTGCATATAATATTTGAAGATGGGTCAGAAAAAAAATTCCCTCTTCCACGTGTGCTCCCCCGGGGTTATGTGTTAAGTATTACAAACACCAACCCGGATAAACTTATTGTTAACATAATAACCTCGGAAAATAGTCAACCTGACGCCAAATTTACTCTTGTCGCTCAAACCAATGGCCTTATTAATTTTGTTGCGAAGAACAAACTACAGGGCCAATCGTTTACAGCTGAGATCCCTAAAAGCCGTTTTCCAACCGGAATATTACAACTAACTCTTTTCTCCCCGACAAATGAGCCAGTTGCGGAACGACTCGTATTTATTAATCACTCCGATTTTTTAAAAATCAATTTAAGCACTACGAAGATAGTATTCGACAAACGGGAAAATGTCAGTCTAATGCTGGATGCAAAAGATTCAAAAGATAAACCTACTGTCGGAAGTTTTTCAGTTTCAGTCATAGACGAGACAAAAGTGCCCTTTAAGGAATCAGCAGAAACCACAATAATATCCAACCTATTACTAAGCTCTGACTTGAAGGGTTTTATTGAAGAACCAAACTATTATTTTACTGAAATCAATGAGGATAAAATCAGGCAGTTAGATATACTCTTGCTAACCCAGGGATGGCGACGCTTTGAATGGAAAAATATCCTTTCAAACTCATTCCCTAATCTGGCGTACCAGCCTGAGACTAACATGGAAATTAGCGGGCGTGTAAAGGCTTCAAACGGCAAGCCAGTCGTGGGAGGTAAAGTAACATTATTCTCCTCCGCAGGCGATGTCTTTCTGATTGATACTATTACAGACGTCAATGGCGAATTCAAGTTCCAGGATTTGAACTTCAGCGACAGCACTAAATTTATAGTCCAGGCAAGGAATGAAAAAGATCGCAAAAATGTAGAAATTCAACTAAACAGAATCCCAACTCAGCTTGTAACAAAGAACAAAAATGAAGCAATGCTTGAAGTTAACGTGAACCGGTCTATACTCCCATATCTTCAAAATAGTAAAAATCAATTCGATGAATTGCGTCGTTATGGAGTGATAGGAAGGAACATTATGTTAAGCGAAGTTAAGGTAACAGAGAAAAAACCGATCCTTAAATATTCCTCTAATCTAAATGGTGCTGGAAATGCAGACGCAATTATAAAAAGTGAAGATCTTCAAAATTGTGCCTTCATTTCGCAATGTCTGCAGGGAAGAATAGCAGGCATAATTGTGAGTAACGGAATAGTTTATTCATCAAGAAGCATGGGCAGTTCTTTCGGGGGACCTGTGCCTATGCAAATTGTTATTGATGGAATGATGGTAGAACCGGAATTTATTTCTTCAATTAATCCACAGGATGTAGAAAGTATAGAGATTTTAAAAAGCGGAGCTAATACCGCTATTTATGGAATGCGCGGCGGTGGTGGTGTCCTCGTAATTAACACCAAGCGAGGGGAGGTCAGCCGGGATTACAGGAGCTTTGCGCCGGGGATTATTAGTTATAATCCCAAAGGCTTGTATAAAGCACGCGAGTTTTATTCTCCAAATTATGCGGACCCTAAAATAAATTCAAAGATGGCAGATCTAAGGACAACTATTTATTGGAACCCTAATGTAGTTAGCGATTCTACAGGCAAAGCAAGTGTTGAATTTTACAACGGCGACGGTACAGGAAACTATAAAGCCATAGTTGAGGGCATAGACATCAACGGAAAGATCGGGAGACAAATTTTCAGGTACAGCGTTAAATAGACAATGAACACTATTCAAGTCAACATAAAAGATAAAGTGGCAGTCCTCCAGCTCGACAGAGGTCGATCAAATGCCATAAACGCCGAAATGGTTTCGGAGCTGAAACAAATGATACAGAATATCGGGAAAGATGATAATATTGCTGGATTAATTATTACAGGTAAAGAAGGTTTCTTTTCGGCCGGTTTGGACCTCATTGAACTCTATGATTATGATGAATCAAGTATCAGAAAGTTTTGGATTGACTTCCTGAATTTAGTTTCGGTTATGGTTGCCTTCCCGAAACCGATGGTTACAGCCATCAGTGGTCACAGTCCAGCGGGCGGCTGTGTTCTGGCTCTATGCGCCGACTACCGCGTAATGGCCGAAGGAAAGTTTATAATCGGTCTCAATGAAGTCCCGGTCGGAATAATTGTTCCTCAAGGCATTTTCCACCTGTATTCTTTCTGGCTTGGGAATGCAAAAGCGTATCGATATTTACTTGAGGGTAAATTAATGAATACAATAGAGGCATTGGCTTCAGGTCTTGTTGATGAACTGGTCAAATCGGAAAGTATTTTGCATGCTGCTGAGCGGCAGATCAAGAAGTATATTCAGATGGATTCTACAACATGGCAGCAAAGCAAAATTAATTTGCGGGCAGAACTACTTGAAAAAGTAAATGCCGACCAAACCGAAATGCTTGAAATTATGCTGAAACAATGGTGGTCGACTAGTACCCGTTCAATTTTAAGAACAATCATACAAAACTTACAGCAAAAATCGTCCTGATGTATAATCAACCAATGTTAAGAGAGGATGCTCTATCTGGAAAAACTATTATTGTAACTGGAGGAGGTACCGGACTGGGGCGTGCAATGAGCACCTATTTCCTCAAAATTGGAGCAAATGTGGTTATTACGAGTCGCAAACTCGATGTACTAACGAAGTCAGCTTCAGAAATGGAAGCCGAAACTGGAGGAAAAGTACTGCCCTTACAATGTGATGTAAGAAATCCTGAAGAAATCGAAGCGGTATTAAAAGCATCAATCACAGCATTTGGACAAGTTAACGGCTTATTGAACAATGCTGCAGGGAATTTTATTTCTCCCACCGAAAGGCTTTCCACAAACGCCTTTTCTACAATAATCGACATTGTATTGAAAGGGACCGCAAACTGTACAATGACTCTTGGAAAGCATTGGATAAAAGAAAAACAAGCCGGAACAATATTGAACATTGTCACTACTTATGCCTTCACGGGTTCCGGTTATGTTGTCCCTTCTGCATGTGCTAAAGGGGGGGTATTGGCTATGACACGTTCTTTGGCAGCTGAATGGGGCAAGTACGGAATCCGAACCAATGCAATTGCCCCGGGCCCATTTCCTACCAAAGGCGCTTGGGACAGACTGCTTCCCGGAGATATGGCTAAAAAATTTGATTTCAAAAACAGGGTGCCTTTGAAGCGTGTCGGAGAATACCAGGAACTGGCAAACCTTGCTGCATTTATGATGTCTGATTTTTCAGGATATATTAATGGGGAAATTATCACTATTGATGGCGGTGAATGGCTTCAGGGTGCCGGACAATTTAACGGACTTGAGGCAATTACACCTGAAATGTGGGATATGCTTGAAACAATGACCCGTTCTGCAAAAGGTAGCTAAAATGGAACTAAAAAGAGTAAACTTCTCCTCCGGAACCCAATGGGAAAATATAGTTGGATACAGCAGAGCGGTATGGATAGGTAACATCATTGAAGTTAAAGCCAATCTTTAATTTATCATTGAAATCAGTATCCAATCCGTATTTTTGTAAGATGGGAACACAGGTACAGGAAGAAACTCTGACACTTGAAGAAGTATTATCTGCGCTAAAAGTCAGCCACCGCCTTATTCTTTGGAACGATGATACGAACACTTTCGAGCACGTCATCCATTGCCTTGTGAAATACCTTGATTATACAGATAAACAAGCTGAACGAATTGCGTTGACAGTACATAATGATGGTAAGTGCATTATTTTGGAGGGTTCGTATACGGAAGTCGAAGTATACCGTAAAATACTTCAGCAGGAAGGCCTTACTGTTAGTGTTGAATAATCAAAAATAGCAACGTGCTAGAGCACTTTGACTTGCCTTGGTAGCGAATCTGAAGTTCAATACAATTTCATGTGACCCCTTTTCAACTCCGGCAAGTTTCGAGGTAGTGAAGTCATAAGAATAGCCAAGCTGAATGTTAGGTGTCACCTGCAACTCTGCAATTATATCGAATGAATCCATTGACCTAAGAGATCCGCCAAGCCAAAGCGTTTCCTTAAGCAAAAAATTAGCGTTTACATCTAATTGAACAGGCGATCCGCTAACATACTTTACCAAAACATTAGGTTTGAACTTTATATCTGGCCCCAGATTAGCTAGATATCCACCCTGCATTATATAATGTGGTTTATATGCTGTCTCCGAAGGTGAATCTCCGCCCAGATCCCGGTAATAGAAAAAAGGTGAGGAAATCCCTGCATAAAATTTTTCAGAGAATAACATCAGTCCTGCACCGAAATTCCCACGCATTGAGCTCTGATCTGCAAATACCGGATCCGATGATGCTGTGGCACTTCCAGTTAAGCTATACTCACCTACATATTTACTAATTCCACCATTGACTCCCAGTGCCAGATAAGTCCCTTCCTGTAGTTGAACGCGATGAGCTAGGGTAGCAAATGCACCGTTTTCGCTGATCACCTCACCTATTTGATCGCGCATTAAAATCAAACCCATTGAGGTATTTGAGGATTTTATGGGGCTGTGAACCGAGAAGGTTTGTGTATTAGGCGCACCTTTGAATCCAACCCATTGCTGACGTGCCAGGGCGGTAACATTGAGTGATTCGTCAATAGCAGAATAGGCAGGATTAATGACCAACCCGTTGAACATATACTGTGTAAACATGGCTTTCTGCTGTGCATTTGCAGAACCTATTCCTGCGGCCACCAACATGGAAGCCACAAACAGAAAAATAAGCCATTTTGAAGTAATGCACATTTAGAATGAATTTTAAGATCAATTACTTTTTTACTGATTATTAAGTTGATAGGCCGTCTTTAATTCTTCTACGTCAGGAAAATCAAATAGTTACGTAAATAAGTGTGGGCTAAGCACATTTTAATATCATATAAATTGGCTTAATTTGCTCTGTGTATTATTGGGATGAAAATCCAATACCAATACGCAATTATGAGACGTAATAATCAGCTGCACAGGAATTTGGCGATAGATAAATGTTTTAGTAAGTTCATAATTCTTTAACTCCTAATAAATATTCAGCTCAACGCAAATTGCCTATTATGAAATACCCCGCAGTCACAAACTTTATTCAAGGAAGATTTACTGGTAACTCCGGAAGAGAAATGTTAGATGTGATATCGCCGCTTGATGGAAGTCTTCTTTCGACTGTTCCACTGTCAAAATCTATAGATCTTGACACAGCAGTTTCATCTGCTACGACGGCTTTCAAAACCTGGGGCAAGATGCCAATCAAAGAACGGGTACAGGTTTTCTTCAGATTTAAGTCGCTTTTAGAGAAATACAAAAAGGAGCTGGCAAATCTTGTTTCAGAAGAAAATGGCAAAACGCCGGATGAAGGTCTGGCGGAAATAGAAAAATCAATTGAGCTCACCGAGTTTGCCTGCTCCCTTCCCCAGCTGGTTACCGGGGAATTATTAGAAGTTAGCAGAGGAATTGAATGTCGGACGGAACGTGTTCCTTTGGGTGTGGTCGCGTCGATTGTTCCTTTTAATTTCCCAAGCATGGTTCCTTGCTGGACAATACCCAATGCTATAGCCCTTGGAAACTGTATGATCATAAAACCATCCGAAAAAGTGCCCTTGAGTATAGGTCGCATCGCCGAACTACTTAAGGAAGCAGGATTGCCTGATGGTGTATTAAATGTTGTTCACGGAAATAGCGAAATTGTTGACTCAATATGCGATCATCCGAATATCGAAGCTGTTTCATTCGTAGGCTCGACCAAGGTTGCAAAAATAGTTTATAGGCGGGCCACACAGAATCTCAAAAGATGTCTGGCCCTTGGGGGAGCTAAAAATCATTTACTGGTTTTACCAGATGCCATCCCCGACATGACTGCCCAAAATATTACGGCTTCAATGAGCGGATGTGCCGGCCAGCGTTGTATGGCTGCATCAGCTATGATTGCCGTTGGAGAAGTGGATCATATCATCGAAAGACTTTGTGCTGAAGCGAGAAAAATGGTTCCTGGTGAAAATCTTGGCGCAGTAATTAACAAAGAGTCGAAAGCTCGCATTGAGAATTATATAAGCCAGGCTGAGAAAATGGGAGCCAGAGTTCTTGTTGATGGTAGAAATAAGGTAGTAGCGGGCAAGGAAAATGGCACATATATAGGTGCAACAATTATTGATTATGTAACACCGGATATGTCAGTAGCAAAAGAAGAGATTTTTGGGCCGGTGATTAGCATTATGCGAACCAAAACTCTTGAGGAAGCTCTGATTATTGAGAATAACAATCCTTACGGAAATGCTGCATCGGTATTTACCCAAAATGGCGCCGCAGCCCGGTACGTCATTGAACATGCGAGTGCTGGTATGGTTGGTGTTAATGTGGGAGTACCTGTGCCTCGTGAACCTTTCTCTTTTGGAGGATGGAATGAAAGTCGATTTGGTGTAGGTGATATAACGGGTAAAAGTTCGATTGAGTTTTGGACTAAATTGAAAAAATCCACTACAAAATGGAATCCTCAGGCAGGTGTGAATTGGATGAGCTAATTCAATGAAATATTGAGTTGAGAACATCCATAAAAAAGGCAAAGGAAAACTTTATAAAATTTTATGTCAAAGGTCATTAATGCGAGTAACACGAGAGAAATTATTCAGGATAACCTGGATTATACCCTGTTTTCCTGGAGTAAGCAAAAAGGTATAAATCCAATTGCTGTTAAATACGGCAAGGGCGTTTACCTCTATGATTATGATGGCAAGAGATATATAGATTTTTCATCTGGCTTAATGAACGTTAATATCGGCCACGGTGATCAAAGGATCACAGATGCCGTTTTGAAACAGATGCAGGAAGTAAGTTATGTGACTCCCTCCTGCGTTACAGAAGTACGCGGAATGTTGGGAAAAAAACTTGCGGAAATATGCCCTGGCGATCTGAACAAAGCTTTTTTTACACTCTGCGGGGCGAGTTCTATTGAAAACGCAATAAAAGTGGCCCGGCTGCACACCGGCAGGCATAAGATTCTCGCACGGTATCAATCCTACCATGGATCAAGTTATGGAGCGATGTCTGCAGGCGGAGATCCCCGTAGGCTTGCAGCCGACTCGCAGCAAGCGCCAAACTTTGTACATTTTGATATCCCTGAGACGTACCGGTGGGAATATGGCGATGAACAATTGCTCAAAGAGTCTGTAAATCAGTTAGAACGCATAATTGCGTTCGAAGGACCTGGAAATATTGCTGCCATTCTGCTGGAAAGCGAATCCGGCACATCAGGGTGTCTTAAATACCCTCAAGGTTATTTGAAGCATGTAAGGCGGATTTGTGATGAACACGGCATCCTTTTAATTTCAGATGAAGTTATGAGCGGCTTTGGCAGAACGGGAAAATGGTTTGGGTTCCAGAACCACGATATTATTCCTGACATGATTGTAATGGCTAAAGGATTGACTTGCGGATATCTTCCTCTCGGATGTTTAATGCTCTCAGACCGCATTGCTGCAAAATATGACGATGCCGTTCTCCCCATTGGGCTGACCTATTCCGCACATCCTGTGAGTTGCGCGGCGGCATTAGCTACACTTCAAATTTACGAAAATGACAACCTGATCGAAAACGCTGCAGCCATGGGCCGGTATGTAAACGAACAGGTGGTATTATTACGGGAAAAACATCCCAGCATTGGCGATTGGAGAAACACCGGTTTGCTCGGGTGCCTGGAATTAGTAAAAAATAGGGAAACGAAAGAGCCTTTGGCGCCATTCAATGCACAGGGAGAAGATATGTTAGTCATGAATAAAGTGGCTGCAAAAATAAAAGAATCAGGTATGTACACTTTCGTGCGATGGAATTACATATTTATTGCACCCCCACTAATTGTAACAAAGAACGAAATCGATGAAGGAATTGCCATTATATCGGAAGCATTAAAAATTGCTGATAATTCGCTAAATTGATATATTAAATAAATCCATTCGCAATCGCTAAGTTCTCATTCCAATGGTTTGCCCGGGATATGAATAACATGAGTTCGTAATGGAAAACACTGAGTATGAAAATTTAAAGAAAGGAGAATAATTTTGTCAGTCCTCATTAAAAATGGCCGCATTATTACCGCATCTGAAGATTATATAGCAGATATTTTCATCGATGGCGAAGTCGTAAATACAATAGGAAAGGATTTGCGCCTGCAGGCCGATCAGGTCATTGATGCAGCAGGAATGATGATCTTCCCCGGTGGTATCGACCCTCATGTTCATCTTGACATGCCGTTTATGGGAACTTTCTCCAGTGATAGTTATGAAACGGGAACACGTGCAGCTCTTTTCGGTGGTACAACAATGGTAATCGATTTCGTCTTGCAAACACAGGGGAATTCCCTCAAAAACGCCTTAGCAGATTGGCGATCCAGAGCGGATGGGAATGCAGTGGGAGACTACAGTTTCCATATGGCTGTAACCGATTTCAATCCAGAAACAAGGCTGGAGATAAGAGAAATGATAAATGAAGGTATCACATCTTTCAAAACTTTTATGGCCTACAAAGGATCGCTGATGGTGGACGATAGGCAAATGGTTGGCCTGATGGAAGAAGTTAAAAAACAGGGAGGCATAGTTACTACTCATGCAACCAACGGCGATATGATCGATTTTCTGATAGCAAAACATCGCTCAGAAGGAAAACTTTCACCCTTGTATCATTATCTGTCTCAACCAGAAGTTACAGAATCAGAAGCATCTGCAAGGTTTGCCGATATGATCGGCTATACAAAAAGCCCTGGCTATATAGTTCACATGACCTGTCAGGGCGCCTTAGACGCTATTCGAAATTCAACTTTCCGGAATCAAAAAGTTTTCGCAGAAACTTGTATACAATATCTAACACTCGACGCTTCTCTGTACGAAAATGACTTTGAAGGAGCGAAGTGGGTGATGAGCCCTCCCCTGCGGAAGAAAAAAGATCAAGCTGCTCTATGGGCCGGGTTGAATCAGGGTCTGATACAGGTGGTAGCAACCGATCATTGTCCGTTCACATGGAACCAAAAACAAATGGGCAAGGCTGATTTTTCAAAAATCCCTAACGGACATCCGGCCATTGAGCATAGAATGGAGCTATTATTTTCCGAGGGGGTTCATTCTGGCATGATCAGTCTTAACAAATACGTGGAAGTGTCCAGCACCAATGCCGCGAAAATATTTGGTATGTTCCCTCAGAAAGGCACAATAGGGATTGGTTCTGATGCCGATCTGTTGATCTTTGATCCTGATAAAGAACATGTGATTTCTGTTGACACACATCATATGAACACAGATTACTCTGCTTATGAAGGCTGGAAAGTAAAAGGAAAAGTCAAAACCGTTTTGTTGAGAGGAAAAGTAGTGATAGACAATAATAATTGCCTGGTTAAAAAAGGTAATGGAAGATTTATTAAACGTAAAAAAGTAAACGGGATCATTTAATCCCTAAAACATTGCAATTATGCCAAGAAAGATAAAATCCGGCCTTATCCAAATGAGCCTCGCAAAGACGGAGGGTGAAGGTACAATTGAGGAGATCAAAGATTCGATGCTGAAAAAACACATCCCATTTATTGAGAAAGCTGGGGAGCAGGGTGTCCAGGTCTTATGTTTGCAGGAGATTTTCAACACCCCTTATTTTTGCCCGGGACAAGACAAAGCCTGGTATGATTCGGCCGAAAGTGTACCCGGCCCAACTACAGATCTCATGGCAGAATATGCAAAAAAGTATAATATGGTAATGATTGTGCCAGTTTATGAAAAAGAACAAGCTGGGTTTTTCTATAATACCGCTGCTGTTATTGATGCTGATGGCACTTACCTGGGCAAATACCGAAAAAATCACATCCCACATACGACGGGTTTCTGGGAAAAATTTTTCTTTAAGCCTGGTAACCTTGGATATCCCGTATTTCAAACCGCGTATGCAAAGATTGGAGTATACATCTGTTATGATAGACATTTCCCTGACGGTGCGCGCGTGCTGGGGCTGAACGGAGCAGAAATAGTGTATAATCCTTCAGCAACGGTAGCAGGCCTCTCACAATATTTATGGAAACTGGAGCAACCGGCCCATGCTGCTGCAAACGGATACTTTATGGGCTGCATCAATCGGGTAGGCGAAGAAAAACCCTGGAACCTCGGGAGGTTTTACGGAACATCCTATTTTGTTGATCCGAGGGGGCAAATATTCGCACAAGCGTCAGAGGATAAAGATGAGCTTCTGGTTTCAGAATTTGATCTCGACATGATCGAAGAGGTGCGGAACACCTGGCAGTTTTTTCGCGATCGGCGACCGGAAACTTATGGTAAGTTAACGGAACTTTAATATGGCAATATCTGAAGGCAGGCTTTCGAAAGAGGGTTACAATTCCAATTTCCAGGATATCAACCCTCCGTTTGAAAATTATACCGCGGCAGCTGTTGAGGCTAACCGCTGCCTTTTCTGTTATGACGCGCCTTGCATGAAATCATGCCCAACGAGCATTGATGTTCCAAAATTCATAAAACAGATCTCCACGGAAAATATAAAAGGCTCTGCTCATACAATTTTCTCTTCGAACATAATGGGCGGCGGGTGCTCGAAAGTATGTCCAGTGGAAAAGCTCTGTGAAGGTGCTTGTGTCTATAATCTTCTTGAAGAAGAACCCATTCAAATTGCCCGTCTTCAGAGATATTCGACGGAGATAGCAATAAGAGAAAGATGGGGACTATTTACCCGAAAAGCTTCCACTGGTAAAAAAGTAGCAATTGTAGGAGCTGGGCCCGCTGGCTTATCTTGTGCGCACGTTCTATCCCGGGAGGGTGTTGATGTAACGATTTTCGAAAAACAAAATAAAGGCGGCGGACTTATCACATACGGTATTGCGGCATATAAAGTGACTCCAGAATTTTGTCAGGAAGAAGTAGATTACATTCTCTCCATAGGCGGAATAGAAATTAGATACGGGCAAACCCTTGGAAAGGATATCTTTCTAAACGACTTAGAGGAAAACTTCCATGCTGTTTTCCTGGGCATGGGAGTAGGATTGACACGAAAGCTAGGCATCCCCGGTGAGGAACTGAATGGTATTGCTGATGCAATAGATTTTATTTACGATATCCGTACCAAGCCATTTGAAAAAATTCCAGTAGGAAACAAAGTGGCTGTGATTGGGATGGGGATGACCGCAATTGACGCTGCTACTCAGGCAAAACGACTTGGCGCTGAAGAAGTGACATTAGTTTATCGCCGCAGCCAGGCGGAGATGCCCTGTACAGAAACAGAGCTCAATATTGCCAAATTAGATGGTTGTAAAATAATTTGGCAGGCAGCACCCAGGGAGATCACGGGCTTTGAGGGAAAAGTAAACAGTCTAATCTGCGATCTTATGTCTTTGGATTCTTCTATTCCCGGAGATCGTAGATCACCAAAGCCTACAGGTCAGACAATTCAATTGGATGTTGACATGATAATCAAGGCTACGGGCCAATTACCCTTCGAAGAGCTTGTAGATAAAAATGAATTTATTCATAAGAGCGGACGAATAATGGTCGACGATCAGCATGAAACTTCCATCGCATCCATTTTCGCAGGTGGCGATTGTGTAAATGGGGGGAAAGAAGTTGTGGACGCCGTACAGGCAGGCAAGGAGTCAGCAGCAGGCATTTTGAATTTTCTTAAGGTCATACCTATCCCGAACGAGCCCCTCATAATAAATCCACTAAAACTTTAACTCAGAAAAATGGCAGATCTATCATCAAACTTTCTGGGAATTAAGTCTCCCAACCCATTTTGGCTGGCCAGTGCTCCCCCTACAGATAAAAAAATAAATGTATTGCGCGCCCTGGAGGCAGGATGGGGAGGCGTTGTATGGAAAACATTAGGCTCACAAGTCAAAAACGTATCGTCACGTTACTCTGCGGTAAATTTTAATGGCGGAAAAGTGATGGGATTTAATAATATTGAACTAATTTCAGATCGGCCTTTACAAATAAATCTTGACGAGATCAGGGAAGTCTTGCGACTATTCCCCGACCGGGCGATGGTTGTTTCATTAATGGCAGACAACACCCGTGAATGCTGGCATGAACTCATAAAAAAAGTAGAGGATACCGGTGCGCACGGACTGGAGCTAAATTTTGGTTGCCCTCACGGCATGACTGAAAGAGGAATGGGAGCATCTGTTGGGCAGGATCCAGAGATTGCCCGGATGGTAGTTGAATGGGTAATGGAATGCGCAACGATTCCTGTAATTACAAAGCTTACTCCAAATGTTCATTCTGTGGTTCCTACAGGAAAAGCAGTGGTTGAAGCTGGAACAAATGCCCTCTCATTGATCAACACAATTCAGTCTGTTACCGGAATTGATCTGGATACACTTGTTCCTAATCCAAATGTTGCGGGTAAATCTGTTTTCGGAGGTTATTGCGGTCCTGCGGTAAAACCCATCGCATTGAAATTTGTAACAACCTTAGGTCAGGATCCAACAACCAGCAGAGTTCCTATCTCTGGAATCGGGGGCGTTAACAGCTGGAAAGACGCAGTTGAATTCATGTTGTTGGGAGCCCTTAATGTCCAGGTATGTACCGCGGTAATGACTCGGGGCTTCAGGATTATTGAAGACCTTTGTGAAGGGTTAAATAATTGGATGGACGAGAAAGGTTTTGAGCATACAACAGATTTTATAGGCAAATCGCTTCCGGTTATGACTAACTGGGAGGAGCTGGATATCAACTACCACATCGTTGCACATATCAATCAGGAAAAGTGCATTCATTGTGGCCTGTGTTTTATTGCCTGTGAAGACACCGCCCATCAGGCAATAAATTTAGCTTACGGAACGCCTTATAATACCTATTCAATTAAAGAACCAGAATGCGTCGGCTGCAATCTGTGCTCCCTGGTCTGTCCTGTCGATAACTGCATTACGATGGTTGAACAGCGTAAAGGCGAAGAATACCTGAATTGGAAAGAGTTCCAGAAAAGAGGATTACCTTTGAATGATCACTGATGAATGGAAAAGTGTAATTACTATTTTCTTAATTTCTTCATTTGCTAATTCTCGATACCTGCACCAGGCCCTCATCATTCACACTATATGTATTCTCATCAGCACTGATGTAAACCATGAACTGCCCGCTGGTGGCTTCCATCCATAATTTATTATCTCTCGAATCAACTTCTAATATTAAATCACTGATGCCTAAATCTTTCAAGTCCTTAGCATAGGACTTGTTCTTTTGAAAATATTCTTTTTGCAGGTAGTAAACGAGCCAGAGATGTTTCTTTTGCTTTTCGCTATAAGGAATGATATAATCCGCCGAAGCTTTTCCCACTTCAGGCTTACTAAAGAACAAGTAACCCCATCTCTCCGGATAATGCATATTGATCACTCCCTGCGGAGACCACACCCAGTTATGTTCAGGAAGATTTCTTCCATTCGCACCCTTTAACTTGACGTATTTACCTTCTTTGACTTCAACATCCCATTCCACTCTTGAGAAGTCTATCCTCCAGAATTCTCCATCAGTTGGAACCTTGGCCTCATTACCCATTGTTACAGCCATAAAAGGGATAAACATTTCAACAGTCCAGCCTATATCGGCATCGTTAGGATTATTTAATGTTCCCTGAATATTGATCGCAGTCTTCATGCCAGGAGTGTTGTAGGCAAACATTGCTCCGCTGCCATTACGATATGGTTTGGGCATAAATAAATCGAATATCGTATTTTCTGCATTTATTTCTATCTCATAATAGCGATGAGTGTCATTGTCAGGATCGATGAAAACCTCAAAGTCATTATCATAAAAAACAATTTCATCGTGTTTATTTAGATAAGCCCATACATGTGGTTCCAGCAGTTCCGCTGCGATGTAGAGGCCTTCGGCCGTCCACGTCATTTTCGCGCGGGTATTCCAGGTCGGAGCTGGCTTACTGTCCCCCTCGATATCTTTGAAATATTCTGTCCACGCTGCATTCTGCCATGCCGCTTCGTCTATTTTACCATCGATCACTGGAGGAGTAGCTGTGAAAAGGGCATTATACTGACGAGGAGTTGTGAAAAGCGCTTCTTTACCTGAGAAAACTGATTGTGCACTAACGAATCCGTTTAATAGCACAAGCAGTAATATCGTAGCATAAGTTCTTGATGACAGGAATATTGAAATCACAATGAAAGTTTTAATGCTGGCAGGAATTTAAGAAGATTTATTTAATAAGCCGCAAAACATCGCTTTCACTCCTTCAAAATTTAGCAGATATGGATCAACCATTTAGCATTGTATTACAAATCAAACCGTAGTGCAAAAATCGTGTGAGGCTAACTACCTGTTCTGACATTTTATATATTTGTTGCAACCATTATAAACACTTATTCACTAAACTATTCTGATCTTGCACCTATATACATTAGATTCGAACAAGGTCACAATAAATCACCACTATTAAAAACCCAACTTAAATAAATGAAAAAATCGATAGGAATACTATCCGTTTCTCTACTATTGTCGGTCAGCATTGCATTTTCACAAGTTAAGTACCCAGTAATTGAAAACATAATAAAAGAGGCAACACAAAACTCGCAGTTAAAAAAGTTAGCTCATGAGTTAACAGACGGAGTTGGTCCTAGGTTAGTAGGAACGCCTCAAATGAAACAGGCTCACGATTGGGCAGTTTCCAAATATCAAAGCTGGGGAGTAAGTGCAAAAAATGAAAAATGGGGTGAATGGCGCGGATGGGAACGCGGTGTGTCGCATATTGATATGGTTTATCCGAGGGTGAAGTCACTGGAAGGTATGCAACTCGCCTGGAGCCCTTCAACAAATGGCAAATCGGTTACTGCTGAAACAATAATCCTGGGAAATGCCTCTGATTCACTTGCTTTTCAAAAGTGGCTTCCGTCGGTAAAGGGAAAGTTTGTTTTGATTTCAATGAATCAACCTACCGGTCGCCCTGATTATAATTGGCAAGAGTTTGCCACAAAAGAGTCTTTCGATAAAATGAAAGCTGAGCGTACTGTAGAAACAGCAGCGTGGAGGAGCCGTATATCTAAAACTGGTTTAAGTAACAGAAATCTCGCACTTGCGCTAGAGAAAGCCGGAGCAGCTGGAATTGTAGCTTCTAATTGGTCGTCGGGTTTTGGTGTAAATAAGATATTCAGTGCTAATACAACGAAAATTCCCACAGTTGATATATCCCTGGAGGACTATGGTTTAATATACCGTCTTACAGAATCGGGTGTCAACCCTAAAATAAGTGTTAGAGCAGATTCAAAAGAACTGGGACTTGTTCCAACGTTCAATACTATTGCCGAGATTCGTGGATCTGAAAAGCCTGAAGAATATGTCATGTTATCTGCACATTTCGATTCCTGGGATGGTGGAACAGGTGCTACAGATAATGCAACCGGAACAATAACAATGCTTGAAGCAATGAGGATTTTGAAGAAGGTTTATCCTAACCCAAAACGGACTATCCTGGTGGGCCATTGGGGAAGCGAAGAACAGGGTTTAAATGGTTCAAGAGCATTCGTAGAAGATCATCCTGAAATTGTGAAGAACATTCAGGCACTGTTCAACCAGGACAATGGAACAGGAAGAGTTGTAGACGTGTCAGGGCAAGGATTTTTAAACGCTTATGATTATCTGGGGCGTTGGTTAAGTCCGGTTCCAGTAGGCATAAGCTCTCAAATCCAGTCAAATTTTCCGGGCTCACCAGGTGGCGGTGGTTCTGATTATGCTTCTTTCGTGGCTGCAGGAGTGCCAGCGTTTTCTCTAAGTTCCCTAGGATGGTCTTACGGCAACTATACCTGGCACACCAACCGGGATACTTATGATAAGATTGTTTTTGATGATGTTCAGAATAACGCAATCTTGACAGCAATTTTAGTTTATATGGCTAGTGAAGATCCAGCAAAAACATCACGCGAAAAAAGTATACTCCCTATAAGTCCAAGGACAGGCCGCCCTTCTGAATGGCCAGTTCCGCGTTCACCAACCCGTAAAGGCGGAGTTAATTAAGGATGACGCTTTTAGAACAAAGCATCCTAAAAAATAAAACTAAGTTATTCAATAGCGTAGTCTAAAGGATTACGCTATTGATTAACACAAACTGGCTTATTCAGAAACGCTATTAATCTGAATTAGCTATAACACCAATAAACCTGAACATCTAAGCGTGTTCATTGCCTTTCCATACCAAAATGGCTCAATGTCCTGACCCACGACCTTTTCAAAGTCATCTTTAATTTTTTGAAAGGTTAATCGATGGGACTTTTCTGTGCTGATATCTTCAAGGAATTTAATTAGCCAGTCGGAATAGATATTGTCAATTTGAACACTGAACTGTGATTTTTTGTCAAAAAATTTAAAGTCAGCAATTTCCCACTGCTTACCTTTTCTTTGCTTTGTAAAATAAGTAACAATGGGCTTCGACCCCAGCCATACCAGCTTTGCATCGGATCTTACTAAAAAAATGTCCTCCCGTGCAATTGCATTCTCAATAAAGCCCACATTAACTTTGGTACTAGGAACCTTATGGTCGAACCAATATTGCAAAGGGTGTTCAAAGCATATCCCATGCATATAATTGAACAGGGATTTTTTTAAGCCATAACTGAATAATTCATGGTTTGCACCCTGAGTATCAATATGAACAATATCGTTATTTGCAAAACTGCCTTCCGATGACGTTGTTTTTGAAACATTGAACTTTTCCGGGAACATTCCAACCGGGCTATGGGCAGTCATTGCAAACTGATGCCAAAATGCGGATTGCAAGACACCGGCTTCAAACATCTGACGTACCATCTCTAATGAGTCAATTGTCTCCTGAGTAGTTTGGGTAGGAAATCCATACATCAGATAGGCATGGACCATTATTCCAGCCTGCGTAAAATTATGTGTAACCCTGGCAACCTGTTCAACGGTAATACCTTTTTTTATAAGTTCTAATAGTCTGTCAGAAGCCACTTCAAGCCCCCCGGAAATAGCAACACAACCTGAAGCCTTTAATAAGATACATAGATCCTTAGTAAAGCTTTTTTCAAATCGGATGTTGGTCCACCATGTAACTGTAAGTTTCCTCTTTAAAATTTCCAGTGCCAAAGAACCCATTAGTGCGGGTGGTGCAGCTTCATCAACAAAATGAAACCCATTTTCACCGGTTTGAAGAATCATCTCTTCTATTCTGTCGCAAAGCAAACCTGCTGCAATGGGTTCGTATACTTTTATGTAATCCAGAGAGATATCGCAGAAAGTACATTTTCCCCAATAGCATCCATGAGCCATGGTAAGTTTATTCCATCTTCCATCACTCCACATTCTATGCATCGGGTTAACAATCTCAATAACTGAAATGTATTGATTCAGAGGCAAATCAGAGTAGTCAGGAGTGCCAACTTCAAATTGCTTGTAATCCCTCGAAGGGCTCGCATTACTATAAGTTACAATGCCGTCTATCAGCACAAATGTCCTCTTAAGTTCCGTTATCCCTCGTTTACCATCCAAAAGTTCAATGAGGTGCTCCATTGGTGCTTCTCCATCATCAAGGCATATAAAATCAAAGAACTCGAATACCCGAGGATCAGAAATCGAGCGCAATTCGGTGTTGGGAAATCCACCTCCCATCGCAATTCTAACCTCTGGAAAATTTTTCTTTATCCATTGTGCCGAGCGGAATGCAGAATACAGATTGCCCGGAAAGGGCACAGAAAAAGAAACTAATTGAGGATTTATTACCTGCATTTTTAATTCGAGAACGTCTTGATGTAAATGATCGACATAGGTGTTCTCCTGCTGAAGGGAATAGTAGAGATCATCAAAGCTTGCGGCAGATCTGCCAAGGCGCTCAGCATATCTGCTGAATCCGAAATTAGCGTCGACACATTCAACTATTAAATCTGAAATATCCTCAAGATAAAGAGTAGCGAGATGTTTCGCCCTGTCCTGATTTCCCATGGTTCCAAATGCCCAGTCCAGTTCCTCCATCTGTTCAAATCTGGAGGCCTCCGGAAGAAAATCCTCCATACAGATCAAATGAGATAATGTTGGATTATTTCCCTGAAGGAATAAAATTACTGCGTCAATAGATTGAATATAATGATCTTTTAAGGCTATAATACGTTCTGCATTGGCAGTTAACGGATTTGGGTAATTCTTGACTTCCTCAAAAATATTTTTCAATCCTTCCCGCGAGAACAATTTCAAAATCACCTCAATCCCAAGATCAGCCTGAACAGATGGAATATTCTTTGTGTTAAGGAAACCCTTCAAATATGCCGTTGCCGGGTACGGTGTATTTAACTGAGTGAAAGGTGGGGTGATTAATAATACTTTAGTCACTGGGTGGTACTGTTCTGTCTACAAAAATATCCTTATTATTTGAGATAACGAATTTGGGTTTTTTAACTATCTTACGAAGGAAGACATTTGTAGAGTGAATGGAATTCGAATGGGCGCATCTCCAAACCTTATTAAATACAATTTGTTAGATAATATATAATCCAACAACCAACATTATGAAGAAAAAATCACTGTGGCTAATTTTACCTCTATTTGTGGGAGTAATGGCAGCCTGCACAAACACAAACGACACCAATTCTACTCAAGATTCATCCATGCATGTTGATAGTATGGCGATGGATACTACATCGGGTATGAACGGCATGACAGCGAATGCGCATGCTGATATCGCTGCTACTAAAACAGATACATCTGGAAGCGGGCGTGTTGAATTAATAAAAAAAGATGATGGAACTGTAGAGATGAGCCTAAGCCTTAACTTTCCAAAAATGGCTAATAAAACAGTAGCAGTCCATTTCCATGAACATGGCGATTGCGGGGATGCCGGCAAGGGTGCTCACGGGCACTGGAATCCGACAAACGAAGCGCACGGCAAATGGGGTTCGGCAGCATATCATTCGGGAGATATCGGAAATGTTCAATTAAATGCAGAGGGTGCTGGTACTGTGACTGTATCGTCGAACAGGTGGACAATCGGTGGTGACGAAAAAACAAATTTACTTGGACGCGCTGTAATTGTGCATTCCGGCGTGGATGATTATAAAACCCAGCCAACGGGAAATGCAGGAAGCAGAATTGGCTGCGGAGTGATATCAGGAAATTAATTTCCAGAAGCCCTAAATATGAAAATGCTTTCGATAAACGGAGGCATTTTTCATATTCGCCAAAGTGTGTCAGAAAATCAATTCAGGTCCTTTTTGTATCTTTGCAGATTAAATATCCCCTTTGGTTTGATTTGAATTACAAATGGTAGAAATAGGAAAGTTTAATGAACTCAGGTTCATCAAGAAAACAGATATTGGTTTAATTCTTACCGATGGGGAGAAGGAAGTCGTTTTGCCGTACGTTCATGCACCGCAGGATGCGGAACCCGGAGATAATCTCCATGTCTTCGTGTATATACATAGTGATGGCAGATTGATGGCAACAACTGAAACTCCCATTGCAATGGTGGGTGAGTTTGCCTTTTTAGAGGTCGTTGATGTGAATGAGCAGGGAGCATTTATGAATATGGGTATCGGCAAAGATGTATTCGTGCCTGAACGCGAGCAGAAACGTCCCATGCAGGTTGGCCAAAAGCACGTCGTATTTCTATATACAGATGAACGAAATGAACGTATTACTGCGTCTTCGCGTCTAACTGATTTTATCGATCAGGATAAGCATGATTTGGATGAAGGCGACGAAGTCAGCTTAATTATTTTTGATGAAAGCGACCTGGGGTATAGTGCCATTATCAACCAAAAATATGCTGGGCTACTGTATCATAACGAAGTATTTGAAGATCTTCAGGCTGGTGATGAGAAGCGTGGCTTTGTTAAAAAAATAAGGGAGGAAAACAAGATAGATCTAAGCTTGCAGGTAATTGGCTTCAGGCATATTCTTGATCTCAAGGATACCCTTCTGTTGGAGCTAAAGGAAAATGGCGGTATTATTAACCTTGGTGATAAAAGTTCACCAGAAGATATATATAACCAACTTAAGATCAGCAAAAAGGCTTTCAAAAAAGCTGTTGGCAGCCTTTATAAAGAGCGTCTGGTTTTGGTTTCAGATGACTCAGTTAAACTTGTGACAAAGCCTGTGGAAATTGACGATCAGGCTGAATAATTATTTGTTATTGAGCCGAAAAAAAGGTAATATTAATTAGCATTTGGTGTATCAAACAGTATTAATATGAAAATTGCTCTGACTTTTGGATTTATACTTTCAACACTTGGTTCATTCGCACAGAACGGCATTCCATCCCGAGCGATACAGATTCAAACTGCAGTCTTAGCAGCTCCTGCTGACAAGCGTGAAAAGTCTACAGTGTTGGGCTATAATGAAAAAGGTGTATTAGTGGAACTCAGGAAAGGAACAAATGAACTGATATGTCTCGCCGACGACCCAAAGATCCCGGGATTAAATGTTGCAAGCTATCACATAAATCTTGAACCGTTTATGAAGCGCGGAAGAGATCTCAGATATTCTGGAAAATCAGCAAAAGAATCAACTGACATCCGCGACGAAGAAGTAAAAAGCGGAAAGCTGCTTATGCCCGAACAGCCAGCAACCTTGTATGTGCTTACTGCCAAAGCCGAAAACTATGATGCTTACTCGGGAACCGTTAAAGATGGCTTTCTGAGATATGTGATTTACATACCCTATGCCACTGCAGAAAGTACAGGCCTCCCAACTAAGCCTGATGTCGCTGGGATGCCATGGCTTATGGATCCGGGAAGTCACCGTGCTCATATAATGATCACGCCTGCACCCAAAAATTAGGATTCAATAGAAACTTGTAGCCAAATAAGAGAAATTATTTTTACACCTTTTGAATAGTTGCTTACACGGTAAGTAATTATTGAATTTATTTGCTTTACGCCTAATTCAAGCGAAAAATCGTGTCTAATTTAATACTCATTTCCTGTCCTTGAATCTGGACATTCGCTAATGGGCAATGGGTAAAGACACAGTAATTCAAGCCTTTGATAAAACAATTCAAAATTTATGCCGTTATAAACGCAACCTTGTTAATAAACCGATCAATCACAAAATTAATTACAGAGGAATTAACCCCAGATACTTGAAGTGAGAAAATTATCTTGGAGCAAAGAACAAATTATGAAAAAATACATCTTTTACGTACTCGTATTAGCCTTAGGTTATGGGATTGGAATTGCATACAATTTAAACGGTTTCGGAAATTATCCAAATGCAGTATCAATCAATAATTCAGGTGATAAGCCTGGAGAATTTTCTGAAAGAGCACTGGTAATGCTAATGAAAGAACTTAAAATAAAATACCCTGAAGTTGCACTATCGCAAGCAAGACTTGAGACAGGTAATTTTACTTCAGCTATTTTCAAAGAGAACCACAACCTTTTTGGGATGAAAATGGCAGAGCTAAGGCCAACTTCCGCTATTGGGATCAACCGGGGCCACGCCTCATATTCAAATTGGAAAGAATCCGTTGTTGATTATGCCCTTTTTCAGAGTTTTATCATTTCCCGCTTAAAAACTGTAAGTAGAGATGCCTATCGCCAACATATTCAAAAATATTATTCAGAAACTTCTGACTATTTGGTGAGAATTGACCGGGTAGGAGTCAAAAGAGTTGATGATATTTTCAAATTAAAGATGTAACCCTAAGCGTTAGTCTTTCTATTCAGAAAACTTTCCTTTTTCATGGTGCGAGCAGCAACGACGGCGCTTATAAACATTAAAATGGCTCCGGCAAAAAATGGGGCTCCGGCAAATTTAATGGGTGAGCCAGGGCGGGTAAACCATGCGAAAAGATTGGTCATCAACAATGGGCCAATTATGGATGTTGCACTCATTAGGCTCGTCAAAGCGCCCTGCAATTCGCCTTGTTCATTCTTTGGTACATTTCCCGAAATGATTGATTGAAGTGCTGGCCCTGCAATTCCACCAAGGCAGTAAGGTATAAGAAAAACAAACATCATCCATCCCTGACTCGCAAATGCAAATAAAAATAATCCTAACGAGTAAAGAGCCAGACCGACGTAAATACTCTTTTCGTCGCCAAGTTTAGGATTGGTATAGCGGATTAACACCCCCTGTACAAGTGCCACGAATAAACCAACAACTGTAAGAGATATTCCCATAAGTGCATTGCTCCATTGAAATTTTTCAATGTTATAAAAAGTCCATGTGCTCTGAACCGCGTGGGCTGAGATGTAAACAAAGATCAGTGAAATTATAAGCCCACCTACCCCTTTGTACTTTTTCAACTGCATAAGGGATCCAAGAGGATTGGCACGCTTCCATTCAAAAGGCCTGCGATGCTCTTTACTGAGAGATTCCGGTAAAACAAAGTAACCGTAGATTACATTTAATAATGTTAGTCCGGCAGCTGCAATAAAAGGAACCCTGGGACCCAATTCCCCAAGTAATCCACCTAAGCCTGGTCCGATGATAAACCCCAGGCCAAAAGCGGCACCTATCATCCCGAAATTTTGTGCCCGGTTTTTATCAGTGCTAATATCTGCGATGTAGGCGGTTGCAGTTGTAAAACTTGCACCAAACACTCCGGCGATTATTCTCCCTAAAAAAAGCCACCAAATAGTTGGTGCAAGGGAAAGGAATATATAATCTATCCCAAAGCCGAACAACGAAAGGAGCAATACTGGTCTCCTCCCGTACTTATCGCTCAGGTTTCCAATTATAGGAGCACAAACAAACTGCATTATAGCATACGCAAAAGTCAACCACCCACTCCATTGCGAAGCTTCACTTATGTTACCATGAGTTAATTCCTGTATAAGCTGTGGAAACACGGGGATGATTAAGCCCAAACCGGTTACATCAATTAATAGGGTAATAAAAATGAAGCTTATAGCAGCTTTACGAGATGAAGCCATATCGTACTAAGTGAGAGGGAAATTTCAATGTGCCAGAGTTATTATATAAAAAGGTGCAACGAGAAAAAATTGAGTCAAATTTTGTCTTTCTCCTCACTTACGGAATGGTTTTCCTGATCCGGGATATTGAAATAAAACGTACTTCCTATATCCTGTGAAGATTCAACCCAAATTCTACCGCCATGCTTCTCAACAAAACTACGGCACAATCCCAGCCCCATTCCTGTACCCTTTTCGCCGGAAGTACCGTAGGATGTGAAGCCGGTACTATTGCTGAACAACTTTCCAATATCGTCCGAAGGAATTCCTATGCCATTGTCAACGACTGAAAACAGAATACCATTATCTTTTCGCTCAGCCGAAATTAACACTGTGCCTCCCTTATTAGAAAATTTAACAGCATTTGTGACAAGGTTTCGAATAATTGAAGCTAACATATGTTTATCAGCCCTAATTTGCAGCCCCTCATTAATTTTCTGTTTTAAATCAATCTGTTTAGCTTCTGCTATTGGATTTAATTTATTCATGGTATGCCTTACATCACCAGCAAGATCATCAATCAATGAAGGTATAAAATCAACTGAATGAAATTGGATTCTGGCCCATTCAAGCAAATCTTCCAGCAATTCATGCGCATTAAGCACTCCCGTCTGCATCATTCCCATATACTCCACCAATTCGTCTTTGCTCGAATTCTCTATATCCATAAATACAACCTCAAGCAGAGCTACGCATCCGGAAATAGGATTTCTCAGGTCGTGAGCAATTACAGAAAGAAGTTTGTTTTTCTGATCATTCAAGGTATTAAGATCGCTATTAAGTGATTTTAGAGAGTCTTCATGAAGCTTTCTATCCGTAACATCCCTCATACTTCCTTCAGTTCCAAACACTTCTCCATTCCTGACGATCAACTGAGCATTTACTGAACTGTATCTTTTCTCACCCGCTTTTGTTTTCAGACGCACCTCAAAATCGGTAACGATGCGATTTTTCTTGATGGTGTCAACCAATTGCTGTCTGTCAACTACACTAAAATAAAAATCGGTTACTGGTTTGCCAATTATTTCATCACGGGTATAACCCGAATGTTTTTCTATGGACGGACTGACTTCTGTCACTATCCCTTCCTGATCAGTCTGATAAAAAACATCCTGAATGTTTTCAAAAATCCTGCGAAATTTCTTTTCACTTTCTAAAAGTGCTGTCTCTGCTTCCTTAATTTTGGTTATGTCGTGAGTTAAACCCAATAATCCTGAGATCTTCCCATTGTCATACAAGGGTATCTTTGAACACAAAATGCATCTGGTTGTGCCATCTATCCAGGTTACTGTCAACTCACTGTTAATAATGGCTTTGCCCGTTGTTAAGACTTCTTTATCTTCGGCAGAAACTTGTTTTGCAAAATCGACGGGCAGAAGTTCAAAATTATCTTTGCCCAGAAGTTCTGAAGGATCATTAACACCCATAAACTCACATTCGGCTTTATTCACCAATACTTTACGTGATTGAAGGTCCTTAACAAAAATACTTGTCGGAATATTGTCGATAAGAGTGCGCAAAAGTTCACGTTCGTCCCTTAGGGCACTTTCAACACTCTTCTGGTTATCTTCTGCTTTTTTCCGTTCGGTAATATCAACCATAGAAACACTGGTCCGCTGAACCCCGTTGGAATCCCTGAAAGAAACAGAGGAAATCTCGTGTGGAAATCGTTCGCCGTTTTTTCGAATCCCTGTTAACTCGGCCTTGGCAAATCCACGTTCTTCACGTTCTTTAAGATACGATACTAGTTTTGGATCCGCTGTGTCCATAATTTCAGACCTGCCAAGGGCACGCATCTCATCGATAGTATAGCCGAACATATCCAAAGCAGCTTTATTGGCTTCAAGGATATAACCGTCGGGCTGAATGAGAAAATGGGCATTTAATGAGTTTTCTAGTATTGATTTATATTTCTCTTCACTATCCTTTAACTGTATACTTTGAATCTTTAACTCCTGAATATTCTGGATCGTCCCGGAAACCCGTATACATTGGTCCTCTTTAAAATGCGGATTACCACGAAGCTTTATCCATAGTGGATCACCCTTACTTGTAATAATCTCCACATCAAAATTAAAGGAAATGTCATTATCTTTTGCTTCATTAATCGCATTGTCAAACAGGATTTTATCGGAATCCGTTGTAAAAAACAGTTTAATGGTTTCGATATCAGGCACAAAATCATCAGCCACCTGGAAAATATGTTTAACCATAGACGACCAAAAAACATGCTGCGTAGGGATATCGTATTCCCAGGAACCAATTCTTGCGGCCTCATTTGTTTCATTCGAAAGATCAATATTTCGTTTTAATTGAATTTCCTGTGCCACTCGTTTTGTTATATCTTCAGAATACATAATGATTCCAGATATCTGCCCTTCGTTATTCCTCCAGGGCCGGATATCCCAGCATAACCACTGGATATCTCCGTTAAGTCTTACAAATTTATCTTTGGGATTACTCTGAATTTTACCCTGAAGGCATTCTTTATGTATCAATTTCCATTCTGCTCCAATCTCTGGAAACAACTCATAATGCGATTTTCCAATCAGTTGTTTTCCTTGCAAACTATAATCCTTAACCCACTGTTCTGAAGCAGCGATATATTTCATTTCTGTGTCAACAACAGCAATTGCAGTTGGTGTGGATGAAATAATATTGACCAAGTGATCTACGTTAGCTTCCATTTATGCGAGTAAAATTTTGAAATTGTGTATACGTCCGCAGACCATCTATATTACAGGATATTATTTTTGCGTTGGATTGCAAATACATCTTGCTAAAGATAAAAAACATCTATAATTTAAACAATTGTACTCCATTAATCTCTAAACAAATTAGTAATATGTCAGTTTTTCGTGAAATTTTGGAATCAGATCAACCAGTGCTGATCGATTTCTCTGCTGAATGGTGTGGCCCCTGTAAAATGATGGCGCCAATTTTAAAACAACTGAAATCCATGATAGGCGACCAAGCCAAAATTCTCAAAATAGATATCGATAAAAATCCGGCGATAGCACGCCAATATAATGTCCAAAGTGTTCCCACCC
The DNA here is from genome assembly GCF_046590655.1 of Daejeonella sp. GTDB lineage: Bacteria > Bacteroidota > Bacteroidia > Sphingobacteriales > Sphingobacteriaceae > Daejeonella. The sequence continues at coordinate 12,600 of NZ_JBKJUM010000054.1, read as the reverse complement.
TTATACTATTTAAAAACGGGGAAATAAAGTGGCGCCAATCAGGTGTTATTCAGGCAATTCAGCTAAAATCAATAATTGAAGCCCAGTTAAAGGTTAGCTAAACAATGAAATGATATAAGAATATCACATTACCTGAAAATGCTGGTTTTTTCTGATCCTTTATTTCGAGCTCAACATGGATAGTGGCTTTTGTGATACCACGAAGATTGGCAATTGTTGCGAGTTTGACATTTAGCCTCACCTCACTATTTACCAGTACTGCTTGTCCGAACCTTAAATCTTCTATTCCGTAATTGATTTCCATTTTAAGATTCTGGATGTCTACAATCTTTTTCCATAAGTATGGAATGAGGGAAAGTGTGAGATAACCATGAGCTATTGTGGCTTTAAAAGGACCTTCATTTTCTGCTTTTGCGACATCCGTGTGTATCCACTGATGATCAAGTGTTGCATTAGCGAATTGATTGATCTGAGCTTGATTAATTTTATGATAGGGCGAGATTCCAAGGCTTTTCCCCAGGTAAGCCTCAAATTGCTCGTAGTTAGTTATAACAATCATCTTTTCAGAACTTAGTATTAAGAAACCATTTTTATTTAAAAATTATAATTTAGTATAGATCTCAATATGAGCATAAAATCTCATCGAAACGAAAATGTTCCGGGAATAACTTTTAAGATCGATTTAGAGATACTAAAATCAACCCCAAATTCCACAAAACAAATTATCTAAGTTTGTACCGATGAGTGAAAGTAGCCGGTTTGAGAAAAAGCCCAAAAACGCCATTTCTTTAAATATCATTACGTTAAAAGATCGTTTATCAGCTTTGTCTAATCTGCCGGCGTTTTTAAAGCTGGTATGGCGAACCAACGCAGCGCTAACTCTTTGCAGCGCAGCGTTGCGCCTTATCAAATCCGCCCTGCCTCTCTCTATGCTCTACATTGGAAAGCTTATCATTGATGACGTCGTGGCCATTAATAATGGAGCACCAGCAAGTGCGACTGACGATCTGTGGCTTCTTATTGGCATTGAATTCAGTCTCGCAATAGTAACCGATGTACTGAACAGAGCTATCACCTTAATAGATAGTTTGCTGGGCGACCTGTTCTCCAATTTTACTTCGGTACAGATTATGGATCACGCCGCCAAACTTGACCTTGATCAGTTTGAAGATTCTGTCTTCTACGATAAGATGGAACGAGCCAGACAACAAACTCTTGGCAGAACCCTGCTATTGTCGCAGGTAATGAGCCAGATTCAGGATATTATTACTATGCTTTTTCTGGCTGGCGGCCTAATAGCATTCAATCCCTGGCTAATATTTCTCTTGTTCGTTGCAATCATTCCTTCATTTATGGGAGAATCTTATTTTAACGATAAAAGTTATGCCCTCACGCGAGGTCAAACTCCTGAAAGGCGCGAACTCGATTATATCCGTTTCCTCGGTGCAAGTGATGAGACAGCAAAGGAGGTAAAAATGTTCAACTTATCCGGATTCATAACGGACCGGTTCAGGATTTTGTCAGGAAAATTTTACAACGATAATAAAACGCTGGTGATAAGCCGTGCCGGTTGGGGAGCTTTTTTTTCAGTGCTGGGAAGTGTGGGATATTACCTTGCATATATAATAATTATAATAAGGACTATTGAAGGAAAAGTGAGCATTGGTGAATTAACTTTTCTTGCAGGCTCATTCAGGCAGATGCGATCCCTGCTGGAGGGTATATTAACAAGATTCACAAACATTTCTCAGGGGGCAATTTATTTGAATGATTTCTTTGAATTTTTTGAGATACAACCGCGCATTCTTCCGGTTAAAGGTTCTCTTGCCTTTCCTACACCATTAAAGACAGGGTTTACTTTTGAAAATGTTGGATTCCGGTACGTAAATTCTGACAAATGGGCGAACCGGCATTTAAGTTTTACTTTTAATGCTGGTGAGAAACTCGCCCTGGTTGGAGAGAATGGAGCAGGGAAGTCGACGCTGGTAAAGTTGTTAGCTCGTTTGTATGATCCTACAGAAGGCAGGATTCTTCTCGATGGGATTGACTTAAAACAATACGACTTGTTCGATCTGAGGAGAAATATGGGTATTATTTTCCAGGACTTTCTTAAATACCAAATGACTTTTGCGCATAATATTGCTGTTGGAAATATTGCAAAAAAAGATAACCTCGACTTGATTAAAATAGCTGCAAAAAAGAGTCTTGCCGATTTACTGGCGAATCGATTACCGAATCATTATGATCAGATGCTGGGTAAAAGGTTTGCAGATGGTGTGGAACTTTCGGGCGGGGAATGGCAAAAAGTAGCCCTGGCCCGCGCATATATGAAAGATACACCATTGATGATTCTGGACGAGCCCACAGCAGCTTTAGATGCAAGAGCAGAATTTGAGGTCTTCGAGCGGTTTTCAGAACTCACTCTAGGAAAATCAGCAGTTTTAATATCTCATCGTTTTTCAACAGTTCGTATGGCCGATCGTATTTTAGTGCTGGATGAGGGCGAGCTAATCGAAATAGGCAGCCACGAGGAACTGCTCAATAGAGGCGGCCGATATGCCGAACTCTTTAATCTTCAGGCCATGGGTTACAGATAACCAGAGACAAGATGGCAAGGAATAATATTCAGGATTCAAAACTAACTTACAGGCTGGTTGCAATAGCATGCATGTTAATTGTTCTAATATTGATTTTCAGTTTAAGATTTAAACCCGAAATCGTTGAAATTTACTATTCAAATGGAATTTTTCCTATCATCCGACAAGGGTTCCAATTCCTTTTCAATTATGTACCCTTTAGCACAGGAGATGTACTCTATATAATAATCATTGTGTTTCTATTACTCGGGATTTATAAATTTATCCTGTTTCTTATCCGTAAACAGTTCGGAAACGCTGGTTTATTATTCCTGGGCTTTGTACTCCAACTCGAGATAGCAATTACAATTTTTTACATTGCCTGGGCACTAAATTACTTCAGGCAGCCAGCGCAGAATCGGTTGAATTTGCAGACCTACGAATACACTGCCGCCGATCTTATAAAGGTTACATCTCTACTTATCGATTCCGCAAATTTAAGCCGTTCTTCACTTAAAGTGTCAGATTTCCAAGTTGCAAATGAGCAAATAGTGGGTCCAGCAATTAAAGCCATGGTTGGATTATCAACCTTCAATCCTCCTTTAATCGCGATCAGTCCATCTGCCAAAATCAGTCTCTTAAGTCCGCTTTTAAATTATATAGGCACTTCTGGATATTACAATCCATTTACAGGCGAAGCCCAATTTAATAGTTTGATGCCTGTTTTTACTCAGCCTTTTATTGCTTGCCATGAAATGGCCCATCAAATGGGATTCGGCGCCGAGGATGAAGCAAACTTTGCTGGTTTTATCGCTGGGAAATCTTCCGAAAACAATTTGCTAAAGTACTCGGCCTATTATCTGGCCTCGCAGGAATTTATGAATGAGGTTTGGAGAACCGACAGTGTTACATTTATAATTATAAAAAACAAGATATCCCCTGCGGTGATCCAGGATTTGGAAATAGAGCGGCAATACTGGACTAAATATCAGGGCGGCGCAGCTAAATTGAGCAGCGTATTTTATGACAACTATTTGAAAGCTAATAAACAGCCGGAAGGTTTAAAAACCTATAATCGGATGATTAAACTATCCATGGCTTATTACAAGAAAGAAGGTTTAATCAAATAAATACCAGAAATAGTGGTTTCCGTATTGCTAGACCCTCGGCTCCCACCCTTTCTGATAGTCGCGTTTCCAGAACTTCATTGCATCCTTATCGTTCTTGATATGCCCGTTGCTTGGATCAATATTTAACGTTTTGCCAGATCGTTGAGCAATATTTCCGAGCTGCACTAATAATGTACTTTTATGTCCACCGAAGATATCTGCGTTTAATGCTTTACCATCCTTAATGGCCTCAACGAAATTTTGAAGATGGAATGCGTCTAACTGCTGGGACGGACTCGTCAGGCTGCTTGTATTTACTACTGAAGTAGCTTTAACCTGGTTAATAATTTTATTTTTAAGATCGTAAATGGTGTAAGCATTGCCTCCGGTAATAACCAACGAGCCATTTTCCCCGTAAAATATCACACCTACACTATCTCCCTCCATTGGATATGGATTACAACTCCGGCCTTCCCAAGCAATTGTAGACCTATTAGCAAATTCCATGGTGATAACTTGAGTGTCAGGAGTTTCCCAATCATCCTGATAACGATAGCGCCCCCCTGATGAACTTACCTTTGTAGGATAATCAACTCCCAGCCCCCAACGGGCCAGATCCACCATATGAGTTCCATTATTCAAAGCTTCCCCGGTTCCCCAATGCCAATGCCAATGCCAGTTATAATGAATTAAATTGTCTTTGTAAGGCATTCGTGGAGCCGGCCCCTGCCACAGATCATAATCCAGCCATGCCGGAACCGGAGCAGCCTTACCAATTCCAATTGACGGACGATTATTGGTATACCATGTCTTAGCAAAATAGGGACGACCAATTACGCCGGCGTGAAGCTCTCCGATTCCTTTAACAACATTTGGCCAGGAACGACGCTGGTTACCCATTTGAATAACATTCTTGTATTTCAACGCCGCGGCAACCAGTAATTCGCCTTCGTTTGGATTATGGCTGCAGGGCTTTTCAAGATAAACATGCTTGCCTGCCGCAGAAGCGAGAATAGCGGCTGGAGCATGCCAATGGTCTGGGGCTGCTACAACCAGCGCATCTACATCTTTGTCTTCAAGAGCTTTTCGAAAGTCTGGTACGGCCTTCGGACTTGAATTTTGGATTTTGCGTACACTGTCTATACATATCTGTGCTGCACGACTATCCACATCACAAATATTATATACTTCACAATTTTTTTGAGCAGCAAAGTTATTTGAAAGTGCAAGCCCGCGGGAGTTTACTCCCATCACAGCCAACCTTACACGTTCATTAGCTCCCATAATCCGCGCGTAGCTGCTAGCGCTAAACGCCGGCAAAACACCGCCAAAGGATAATGCTGCTGCACCTGTAACAGTTTTTTTTATAAAATCTCTCCTGGAATCAGACTTGTTATTCATAATAGGTTTTTGTCCGGCTACAGCCGGGATTAGCGAAATATCAAAATTTCAATCTTTTTTTTTCATCTTAGGGTAAACCGATGCCAATGTAACGGGGTCGCCATTCTTCTGTCTGCTAACTTGAGCAGCCTCCATAAATGCATAAATTTCCAGGGTCTCCTCTGGACTTACCGGAACTACTCCTGTTCGGAAAAATTTAATGATCTGAACAAGCAAAGGGTTATAGCCGCCATAATCCCCCACTGATGCAGCACCTTTTTCACCAAAAGCAGTTCCTCCATAAATATGTTTTCCATTTCTGGTTCCCCTAAACGTACCAATGCGCCCATCATCCCATGTACCAACAACCATATCAGTTTCGGGCGTATAAATTCTGCTTACTTTTTTACATCCCGTTCCCATTAGCGTGTAAAGAATCTCAACGCCATGAATCCCGTACCAAAACAGATCAGGGTGCGTGCTTTCAAGTGTTGCCGGACTGTAAGCATCCGCTCCAAAAATCTTACCTACTTTACCTTTTGCAATCTCTTGTGCACCAGCAGTAAATCTTAGTGAGGAAGAAGAAAAAACTGGAACATTCGCGACTCTTGCTGCCTCGAAAATGGTCATCGCGTCCTTCAATGATCCGGCAATTGGCTTATCAATGAAAAATGGCTTACGGGCTTTAATAACCTGTAATGCCTGTTCCAAGTGAAGGCGACCATCATTCGTTTCCAGCAATACTACATCCACCTCTTTAAGCAGCTCGTCAATTGATGAACTGATTTTCACACCCAGCTTTTTAATATCCTCTGTATATCCAGCTATCCTGTCAAAACTGCTTTTTAGGTCTTTGCTTCCAAAGGGGTAAGCAGCTACAACCTTATATCCCCCAAACTCTGCATTTGCTGCTGGGTCATTTAAAGTCTTTGTAAAAGCAATGCTATGTGATGTGTCAAGCCCAATTATCCCAACTCGTGTGCCGGCAGGACTATCTACTCTAAAAATACTCATCGTATCACTCAGAGCATTACTGGCAATAGTTATCCCTGCCACCGACAAACTGGTAGCCCTAATAAACTTCCTGCGATTCAACATACTTTTCATATTCTCAATTTACCACAAAAAATCCACTTTTTTTTATTACAAATCCTGAATTGGTGTCATCTTAGGTACCAGTACCCGGAACATAATGAACCATGCTATCAGATAAGCTGTTCCGCAGAAAAGAAATAATATGTAATAACCTGTTTCAACCTCGCCAAGCGCCCTGTAATGATCCAAAAGCGCACCGGCAGTTTTCGCAATAATGATAGCCCCGAAACCGCCGAACATGCCTCCAATACCAATTACAGCCCCAATTGAGCTTTTAGGAAACATATCTGAAACGGTAGTAAAAATATTTGCAGACCAAGCCTGATGGGCCGAAGCTGCAATTCCAATGATTATCACGGCATACCACATATTATATGAACCTGCTTCTTGGGAAAACATAACCATTAAGGGGAAAATTGCATATATAAGCATGGCAGTTTTTCGGGCTCTTACAATACTCCATCCTTTGCTTTTTACAAACCACATGGGAAGCCATCCTCCTAAAACACTACCCACACCTGCCATGATGTATACTACTGCTACAGGAAAGCTAATTTCCATGCCCACAAGGTTATATTCTGCAATTAAGAAAGCAGGTAGCCAGAACAAGAAAAACCACCACACACCATCTGATAAGAATTTGCCTACCGCAAATGCCCAGGTTTGTTTATAAGTTAACAATTTGGTCCAGGGTACTATCGTTTGCTTTTCTTCCGAAACAGCATTGTTCATATCAGGATCGCTGTGTATATATGCAAGCTCAGCCTTTGAAACCTTTTTATGTTTATCTGGCAATTCATACATCACAAACCAGAAGGCAAGCCATAGAAATCCAACAGCACCTGTTGCAATAAAAGCCATTTGCCAGCCATAAGTTACCGCAAGCCATGGAACTACCAGGGGTGCAATAACAGCTCCTATGTTTGTCCCGCAATTGAAAATTCCCGTTGCCAGAGCGCGTTCCTTTTTAGGAAACCACTCTGCAACAACTTTAATTGCCGCTGGAAAGTTACCTGCCTCTGTAACTCCTAAAAATGCTCTGAATATTCCAAAGCCAAATGTGCTGGTAGCAAATGCATGCATTACCGACGCAATACTCCATAAAAACAAAGAGATTGCATACCCTAGTTTCGTACCTATCCTATCAATAACGCTTCCTATGCCCACCATCCCAAGCGCATAGGCGAGTTGAAAAGAGGCAACTATATTAGCATAATCAGATTCGGTCCATTGAAATTCTTTCTCGAGAACAGGCTTAAGTAAACTGATTACTTGCCTGTCCAGATAATTAATGGTAGTGGCAAAAAACACCAGAGAACAAATTGTCCAACGATAATTAGTCATATAGTAATCATTTGAAGGTTAAATAAATGTCGGTATTCAGAATGGTAAATGTTTATCCCTTTAAATTCAGAACCCCTATTGATGAGCAATATCGTAAATTAAAGTGCAGAATTGCAAGTCTAAAGTTAAGCAATAGCGCATCCATCAAATAAAATTAACAAGGTAAATAACTTGAACTTCGACGTTGGCAGACTTTTTGTCTTTATAGGTCTATCTTATTTATCTAAACCATAAGATCGTTCTTTTTCCTCAGTTAAAAGTTAAACAACAAAGAAATCCCGTCCCCACGGGATTTCTTGTTTGTGCTAAAAAAACCACAGTGACCTAAATTATTGGTATAAAAGTTTCAAAAGCAGGACACTTTTTTAGCCTAAGCTGCGGTGTGCAAGCAAAATGGCGAAAACGCCTACCGGAATAAATGTTCTTGATAAATTTACCTTCAGCGGATTACCTAAGGGCCGCCCCACCCTTATCTGCGGAACAGCAGGGTGTGGAAAAACCTTATTTTCTTTAGAATTATAAGAAAGTGGAAAAAGAATATCATTTAAGGCTATATAAAGTTATGCCAACATAATTCTAAAACAGGCGTTCAAATTTATGCTTCCACGTCCATTAAAATGTCCTTATAAGATCTTTGTTTTATAAAAAAATACTACTAGGTTTAATGCCTAATCTTTAATTAAAATATTATGATAAAATCTAATAGACGGAGATTTCTTGCTTCAGCAGCTGGCTTAGCCGCCGTCACCGTAGTAAATGCAACGCCCATGAGAACAAAAGAAAAAAAGTCGATCGCACATCAGGTATATTTCTGGCTTAAAAACCCAGGTTCAAGTGAAGACCGCGACGAATTAATAAAAGGAGTTAAAACGCTGAGAAAAATCGAATCAGTTAAGAAACTTACAGTCGGCGTTGTTGCAGCGACAGAAAAAAGGGAGGTGATAGACGACACCTGGAGTGTTTCTGAACTCGTCTTATTTAATGATCTGGCAGGCGAAGCAGCTTATCAGGTGGATCCCATACATCTGGATTTCATAACGAATTACAGCAAACTTTGGTCTAAGGTTGTGGTTTACGATTCATCTGAAGTTTAAATGAAAGTTAATAAATTCTGAAATTCATTCTATCTAATCGGTAATTGCCATGCAAGTCTACTAACCAAGAATTCAACAAATTAGTAGAGAAACAAATCATAATACATGTATGGGAGAAAAGTTGAAGGAAACGATTGATCCAATAAGCACCGGTGAAAAACATCAGGCAGTAGAAAGAGCGAAGGCGGAAGAAGCCCTACGCATATCGGAAGAGAAATACCGTGCGCTGTTCGATTCCATTGACGAGGGATTCAGCATACTGGAAGTATTGTTTGACGATAGTGGTAAAGCGGTTGATTACACTTTTCTTGAAATGAATAGTGCTCACGAGGCAATGACCGGTTTGTCTCAAGCGGCGATAGGTATGCGAGTTAATGAACTCATTTCAGACCTGGAAGCTGATGTGTTTGAACGTCTCGGGAAAGTCGTCCTTACCGGGGAGCCTGTCCGCTACGAACAGTATGTAAGCGAATGGAACCGTTGGTTCGATGTTTTTTCATCACGGGTAGGCGGCAACGGTAGCCTGAAAGTTGCCAATTTGTTTACCAATATTACAAAACGCAAACAGGCCGAAGCAAAGATAAAAGAAAGCGAAAGCCGTTTCCGCACTATGGCCGATGCCTCACCATTTCTAATCTGGACGATCGGCGCCGATGGCCTATCTTCCTATTACAACAAAACATTTCTTGATTTTATTGGCGTAGCCAAGGATGAAGACATTTCTGACTGGGGAAAAATTGTTCATCCAGATGATGTTGAGTTCACGTTAAACACGATAAATACGGCCATTGCCGAACGCCGCTCTTACTCATTGGAATGCCGCATGTTAAGGGCTGATAGGCAATGGCGCTGGGTGCTGGCACAAGGCAATCCAAGTCTGAATACCGATAATGAGTTTTTGGGTTTTGTCGGTTCCTCCGTTGACATAACCGAACGAAGGGAAAGTGAAACAAAAATTAAAGAAAGCGAACAACGCTTTCAAAACCTCGTGCGGAATGCCACTGTAGGAATTGTTGTTCTGACAGGAGAAAGCATGAAGGTGGAAATTGTGAATGAAGCATATGGTCGGCTTATTAATCTGAAACCGGAAGACTTGTTAGGCAAACCACTTTTTAGTCTTATCCCTGATGAAGAAGAGTATTATAGACCCTTAATAGAGAAAGTACGGCAATCCGGTAATCCTCTTCATCTCTACGATAGCCCTTACACCGTAAAAGTAAATGGAAACCGCATTGAGGGATTTGTGCACATAGTGTATCAGCCGTATCGCGACAAGCAAGGAAAAACTCAGGGTGTAATGGGAATCCATCAGGATGTAACTGAAGCGGTGAAGTCAAGAAAAAAAGTAGAAGAAAGCGAAAAAAAATTTCAAGCAGCAATTTCAGCAGTTGAAGGCATTATCTGGACAAACAATGCAAATGGTGAAATGGTAGGTGAACAGCCTGGATGGGCTAAATTGACCGGCCAGAGTGTTGAAGAATACCAGGGTTATAACTGGTCTTCAGCCGTTCATCCCGACGATGCACAACCCACAGTAGATGCATGGAACAAAGCAGTAAAAAATCAAAGCATATTTGAATTTGAACACAGGTTAAATACAAAGCAAAATGGATGGAGACTATTTTCTGTTAAAGCCGTTCCAGCCATTGATGAAAATGGTATAATTAAACAATGGGTCGGTGTTCATACAGACATCACCGAACAACGTGAAGCCGCGAAAAAAATAAAGGATAGTGAATCATATTTCCGAAGATTAACTGATACTGTTCCAGCAATTATCTGGATTACCGAACCCAATGGAACTTGCAGCTATTTGAATAAGCTCTGGTACGACTATACCGGACAAACCGAAGAGGAAGCCAAGGGCTCGGGCTGGCTCGAAGCCACACACCCAGATGATAAAGAACTGGTAGCTGAAATTTTTATTAAGGCCAATTCAGAGCAGAAGCCTTTTTCTTTAACCTACCGGCTTCGTAATTCGAGAGGAGAATATCGCTGGGCAGTAAATAGCGGAAGCCCGAAGTTTGATGCAGAAGATATATTTGAAGGGATGATTGGTACGGTGGTAGATGTGCATGAAGAAAAATTAGCAGAAGAAAAATTGACCTACCGCACTGCTCTGCTTGAGGCACATAGCCAAGCGAGTGTAGACGGGATTTTGCTGGTAGACGCGAAAGGGAAAATTATTTCATTTAACCAACGCTTCGTTGAAATATGGAACATGCCGCAACATATTGTTGATGCCAAAGATGATGAAGCAGCCCTTTCATTTGCTATGACACAATTAGTAAGCCCACATTTATTTATTGATAAAGTAAAATACCTCTATGAGCATCCAACAGAAACAAGCCTTGACGAATTGGATTTTAAAGATGGTAAAATAGTAGAAAGAAATGGTTATCCGGTAATTGGAGAAGATGGCAGTTATTACGCCTGGAGCTGGACCTTCAAAGATATTACCAAACAGAAACATTATGAGAAGACTATCATTGAAAGTGAACAACGCTTCCGAACATTAGCGGAAACTCTGCCGCAATTAATATGGATGACGAATGAAAAAGGTATTTATGAATACGCTTCAAACCATTGGATAAATTATTCAGGACTTGACCCCTATCTGGAAGATAGGTGGGAAAAATTAATTCATTCTCATGATCTGGAAAGCCTGAAGCAAGGTTGGGAAAGCAGCCTACAAACCGGCCAAACCTTCTATTCAGAAGCGAGGCTTAAAAATAAAGCCGGTGCATATCGCTGGCATCTGGTTCAGGGAGAACCGATAAAAAACGAAAAAGGATCAATAATTAAATGGCTCGGTGCTTTCACTGACATTGAAAATTTAAAAGAAGAACAAAAACAAAAAAATGATTTTCTCTCGATGGCAAGCCATGAGCTTAAAACCCCGGTTACCACAATAAAAGCATACGGACAAATTATTGAACGCCTCCTAGAAGAAAAGGAAGATTTACAAACATTGGGCTTGGTAAAAAGGATGAGTAAACAGGTTAATCGGCTTACCATACTTATAAAAGATCTCTTGGACGTAACAAAAATGCAAAAGGGCGGCTTAGTCCGATACGAATCGGTTTTTAATTTTAATGACCTGGTAAAAGAAGTGATTGATGATATGCAAAAGACGATCGCAACTCATCAAATATTGGGTAATCTGAATGCTGATTTAAAAATACAGGGAGACAAAGATAAATTGGGTCAGGTACTCGATAATTTAATATCAAACGCAACAAAGTATTCGCCCGGTGCCGAAAAAATTATTGTTAGTACCCAGATTGTAAAAGACGGCGTCCAATTGAGCGTTCAGGACTTTGGCATCGGAATTTCAACGAAGGGACAACAGCGTGTCTTTGAACAATTTTACCGGGTTACCGGCGAAAATCAATCGACTTTTCAGGGGATGGGTATCGGCTTGTATATATGCGCAGAAATAATCAAAAAAGAAGGTGGCAAGATCTGGGTAGAGAGTGTGGCCGGCAAGGGGTCCGTGTTTTATGTTTGGCTGCCGTTGAGTCATACAATATAAAGAACTTCAAGTTCCTATTTCTGTGTGTAGAATGCTTGTATCTCGAATAACAACGTGATTGCAAATACAATCGCATAAATGCAAAATCCCCTTCAGTGCTACCTGAAGGGGACTAATTGCGGACCGGACGGGACTCGAACCCGCGACCTCCGCCGTGACAGGGCGGCATTCTAACCAACTGAACTACCGGTCCGTAGTTCTATTTATTTGTAATCTTTTTAACATATCAGACTAGAGACTACTGCTCAGGAAAGATACAATTTATTTTTGTGATCCCACTGGGATTGCCCCGTTTTCCATCGGGTAAACTTCTCATCCCAGTGAATGTTTAATCGTGCTTCGCACATTTATGTGATCCCGCTGGGATTCGAACCCAGGACCACTACATTAAAAGTGTAATGCTCTACCAGCTGAGCTACGGAATCATTATTAGAACTACTTTCAAGATCGTTTTTCTTAAAAGTGAG
>NZ_JBKJUM010000166.1:0-8312 GCF_046590655.1 Daejeonella sp. | reverse complement strand
TAATTTCTTAAAGTTCTGCGGATAAAGTTCCCGGATGTTCTTATGATTAATGGTCATTATATTCTGAAGGGCGTATTTCAACCACTGATAAGGATTCACCTCTTGTTTCTTACAGATTGCGAAGAATGAATAGATCATCCCTGCGCGAGCCGCAGCATCGTGGGTCCCGGCAAATAAATAGTTTTTTCGTCCTAAGGCAATCGGACGAATGGCATTTTCAATCCCATTATTATCAATATGCAGATTTCCGTCCTGTAAGTAGGCACTTAACTTATCCCAGCGTTCCATGGCATGATGCATGGCTTTGCCGATCTGACTTTTGGGTAAGGTATTTTTCATTTCTGCGAAGATCCATTTCCCCAGTTCGTTGATCACCGGAAGCGATTCTTCCAATCGAAGCTGCTTGATTTGAAGATAATTTAACAGGGTATCTTTTGCCTTTCGTTCTACGGCATAGAGTTGCTGTATCATAGCCAGGGCTTTGCTTGCTCGTTAGTTCGGATGGTAATGACCATGATCATCATGACTGGGGAAGAACACCTTTGTCTTTAGCCATTATTGCTGCAAAGGGATTACGAGATAAATTGAGGGTTTGGTGCTAAATGATTTATATTAGTTAAATAGTAACAACCAACAATTAAATAAAATAAAATGACCAATCTCCTAATTGCAGCACAACTTATTGTAGCAATATCAGTTGCCTATGTCTGGATTTTTCGATATGATGTAATCATCACGGAGTTTAAACAATTCGGACTAAGTGATTTGACCAGGACGTTTACTGGGGCATTTAAAATTTCGTTAGCGACTTTGTTAGTTGCTGGAATTTGGTTTCATGAACTAACTCCTATACCTGCTTTACTAATGGGATTATGCATGTTGGCTGCACAATATTTCCATTTTAAAGTTAAAAATCCTTTTGTCAAACATCTGCCATCGTTGATTCTCTTGATTTTATGTGTCTTTATAGCATTATTTTCCATGAAGATAATTTAAACATGGATTATTTTATTCTCTGTTGTGTTTTAATATCGAGTTTCTCTTTTCTGGCATATTCTATTTCATATTTTGCTTCTCCTCATTTGACAATAGAATTTAAACGTTTCAAATTAGAAAAACTTGGACTCTTTACAATCATATTAGAAATCTTAGGTGCTATAGGATTATTAATTGGTTTACTATTCAGGCCTCTTTTACTTATATCGTCTGGTGGACTTGCACTATTGATGTTTTTGGCTTTAGTAATTAGAATCAAATCAAAGGATAGTCTGTTAGTTTCTTTTCCAGCAGTATTTTACATGGTTTTAAATATATTTATTTTCTGTTCTGGTATTGATGACTAACAGTATGGCAAAAACGACAAATTTGAACTTATGGAACAATTCGCCTGGTTTTGGATAAACCTTGCTATGTTTCAAGGGCATGGCAGAGAAATTGGGTTTAAACTTTTGAAAATATTATAGCCACCCACAAAAAATAATGGTAGTGTGGTGCTTAGTTTGAAAGGAAAGTGTGGTCGCCTTGGAAACCCAATCAACCGGGTAGCAATTAGCTTCAACGATGCAGTTAAAAGCTACTACAGAGTGGTAAATTACCTCAATGATGTACCCAAAAGGTTCAACAGAGTAGCAAAAAGCTACAACAGAGTACCAAATAGCTGCAACCGAGTAAGCAAATAGCTTCAACGAAGCACCTCAAGGCTACAAAAGAGAAGCTGAAGGCTTCAACTATGCAGCTAAAAGCGGGTAGCTATTATATTCTCATCTTCTTGTTCACTAATCAGTTCAAGCCGTCGAATAAAATCAGGCAGTAAAAAAACAATAAACATTTAGTTTTAAATTTAGCTTCAGTTACGGGCTGACGATTTTTAAATGCCGCCCCATCTCCAGGACGTAACGGTTGTGCGAAGCTTTATTGCAACCCTTAATCGAACAGATAAATATGTTTTTGCAGAAATGAGGATTATTGATTGTATTCTTTTTCAGCGCTCAGATTCTACTTGCTCAGAGTAAAAAAGAAAAGCTATCGAAAATAATGAATACCTACCACAACTATAACATGTTTGATGGTGCAGTATTGGTTGCTGAACGAGGCAAAATAATATATAATGAAGCATTTGGCTTAGCGAATAGAGAGTGGAATGTTGCCAATCAAAAAGGGCTTCGGGTTATGACTATGGTTTTGGCAATTATTTTAGTGCAGATTTTAGAGACCAATCCAATACCATGGGAACGGGTGATATTGGAAAGTATCATTGGAAAATATAATGCTGAAACAGCCGTAACAGCGGATAAAAAAATGAAAGCTGACACAGCTCATTTTTATGTAGATTGGTTGCAAATGTATTATCTTGGAGAAAAACTGATTAGTACAAAAAGATATAATGATGCAAGAATTATTGCAGAGTATAATGTCTTGGAGTTCCCCGACAAAGATTATATCGCACTATCGATGGCCAACATTTATTTGTATTTGAACAGGAAAGAAGCAGCTAAAAGATTCTATAAAAAACTCTTGAAATAAATCCTGAAATGGAAGAAGCTAAAATAGATTAAAGGAATTAGAGAAAAAGTAAAAAGGCTTCATATACCACAAAAAATATATGGAAAGGAGTTTAGTTCTCCGAATTAAAACAAAAGTGGATGATATGAAACCAATATTTCTTTCAGTACTTTCTTCTATTTTGTTGTTCAACACAACTTATGCTCAAAAGTTTGACCTGGGTAGTTGGAACATTTTAAATCTAAAATACAGTGTTAGCGACAAATGGAGCGTATTTGGGGAAGCTCAATTGCGTTCGTTAAAGTTTTATAACAATTTTCACTACTACGAATACAAAGGAGGTGTTAATTTTAAAGTGCATAAAAACGCTATTTTAGCACTAGGCGCAGGCAGTTATCAGACCTATAAAAAAGGTGGTAATTTCGTTTTGCCTAAAAACAACGATGAATTTAGAATCTGGCCGCAAATAATTGTTTTTCAATCATTAGGAAAATTCAAAATCGAACAGCGATACCGGGCAGAATTTAGATTTACAAGTAATGGTTATCGCAATCGTTTCAGATATAGATTAGGTTTGTCTCATCCATTTGGCATAGAAAGAAACAATTTTAAACCTTTTCAAATTAGTGCAAGTAACGAAGTGTTCTTTACAGACAACCAACCCTATTTTGAACGAAACAGAATGTTAGTTGCTCTCAATTATAAACCTTCACAATCAACAACTTTACAAGTTGGTTATCTGCATCAATTTGACTACAAAATAAACGATGAAACAGGCCGGGACTTTTTACAATTAGGTTATTTCATGGAAATATTTAGAAAGCAATCAACAAAAAAAAATTATGACATTGACCTTAAAGACAACTAATAATTAACAGGACAATCGAACAAAAACAATAGTTTACAAGCACTGAGACAAAAATGCCAGCACCTAACATCGATTTTTAATCGATGTCCTGTCTACCAAAAAACCGTCAAAAAACTATTCAAAGCGCCCTAAATCCATCACTTTACTCCAAACAGCGACGAAATCTCTCGCGAACTTTTCTTTCCCATCTTCACAACCATAAACTTCTGCAATTGCCCGCAGCTCAGAGTTTGATCCAAAGATTAAATCGACCCTGGTACCAGTCCACTTCACCGCACCAGACTTGCGGTCGCGCCCTTCAAAAACTTTTTTGTTATCAGAACTTTCTCTCCAGGTTATTCCAAAATCGAGCAGATTAATAAAAAAATCATTGGAAAGCGTACCTGGACGATCCGTAAACACTCCATGTTTAGAAAAATCAAAGTTTGTATTTAAAACACGTAGGCCTCCTAAAAGCACCGTCATTTCCGGAGCAGTCAATTTTAACAATTGGGCTTTATCAATAAGCATTTCTTCTGCTGATGGGTTATGATTACCCTGCTGATAATTCCGGAATCCATCTGCCTTGGGTTCTAAAGCAGCAAACGATGCCACGTCAGTCTGTTGTTGAGATGCATCAGCTCTTCCTGGTTTGAATGGAACAATCATATCATAACCTGCGTTCTTAACTGCCTGCTCAACACCCGCACTTCCCCCAAGAACGATCAAATCTGCAATCGAAATTAACTTCCCTCCTGACTGTCCATTGTTAAAATCTCGCTGAATTATTTCCAGTTTCTCCAGAACTCCGGCAAGTTGTTGAGGATTATTTACCTCCCAATTATTCTGTGGTTGTAAGCGAACACGACCACCGTTAGTCCCTCCGCGTTTATCGGAATCGCGATAGGTGGAAGCTGAAGCCCAGGCCGTAGAGACTAACTCAGAAACTGAAACTCCTGATGATAAAATTCGACTTTTTAGCTCAGCAATATCCTGTTCACCTATTAATTCATGTGTAACCGCTGGGATGGGATCCTGCCATAGCAATTCCTGTTTAGGCACTTCCGGACCAAGATAACGCTCCTTGGGTCCCATATCACGATGTGTAAGCTTAAACCAGGCTTTTCCGAAAGCATCCGCAAACTGCTCCGGATTTTCGTGAAATCGTTTAGAAATTGGAGCATAATTAGGATCCATGATCAATGAAAGATCCGTAGTTAGCATAAAGGGTGCGTGCTTCGTTTCCGGGTCATGTGCATCTGGCACTGTACCTGCACCGCCATCGCCTTTTGGCTTCCACTGACTGGCACCTGCCGGACTTTTCGTCAGTTCCCATTCAAAGCCGAATAGATTATCAAAAAAGTTATTACTCCACTTCGTTGGAGTAGTTGTCCAGGCTCCTTCCAAACCACTGGTAATAGTATCTCCTGCATTTCCAGAGCCAAAACTATTTCGCCAGCCTAGTCCCTGCTCTTCGATACCTGCACCGGCCGGCTCTTTTGCAATATATTTACTTGGATCTGCAGCACCATGGGTTTTTCCAAATGTATGTCCGCCTGCAATCAAGGCTACGGTCTCTTCGTCATTCATGGCCATCCGACCAAAGGTTTCGCGAATATCGCGGGCAGATCCAATAGGATCGGGATTACCATGCGGGCCTTCCGGATTAACATAAATCAAACCCATTTGAACAGCCGCAAGCGGATTTTCGAGCTCGCGATCACCAACATACCGCTCATCACCCAGCCACTCGCTTTCAGCACCCCAGTAAGTATCCTGCTCCGGTTCCCAAACGTCTTCACGTCCTCCGCCAAAACCAAAGGTTTTGAAACCCATTGACTCTAATGCACAATTTCCCGCAAGGATCATCAGATCAGCCCAGGATATTTTTTTCCCATATTTCTGCTTAATTGGCCAAAGTAACAACCTGGCTTTATCAAGGTTTGCATTATCAGGCCAGCTATTTAGTGGAGCAAAACGCTGCGACCCTGAACCGCTACCGCCGCGGCCATCGCTTATTCGATAAGTACCAGCACTATGCCATGCCATTCTGATAAAAAACGGACCGTAATGCCCGTAATCAGCTGGCCACCAGTCCTGGGAATCAGTCATCAAATCAAAAAGGTCTTGTTTAACCGCGCCTAAGTCGAGCTTTTTAAACTCTTCTGCATAGTTAAAATCCTTATCCATCGGGTTAGAAAGAGATGAATGCTGACGAAGAATATTCAGATTTAACTGGTTCGGCCACCAGTCACGATTTGTCATGCCACCGCCCGCACTCTTTTTTAATGTCCCGCTGGAAAAAGGACATTTGGCAGCGGTTTCGGCGTTCATGTCGCCAACCTTGGTGTCGTGATCTGTATGAGAATGATCTTCCATGTTATTATAATTAAAAGTCTAAGCTCAAAACTACAATAACTTTGGGTTAATATTTATTCGAAAAGTTGATAACGGTATAGATAAAATCTATATCATTCTATAATAATTACCTCACACACACATAGCCCATTCCTGCTCCATAAAAGCAAAAAATCAGGCTTAAACTTCTAAAACCAGCTGAGAATAATTTGAGCTATGACCCAAATACTTCGTAACGCGCCCTGATAAAATTAAAGAAACCATAACAGGCCAAACCAATCCCAATGATCGCAAGGAGGTAAGGACCAAAATTACTGTGTAAAAGCATACTGAATGCTTTCGACGTATCTCCAGCTTCCGAAGGATTGGCGGTGAGCGCCGCCTGCAAAAATATATACGAAAGAAGTAACCAGACAACACCACGGGCAATATATCCGATTTTACCTGAACTCATCAGGATGGGCTTATACTTTGCAGTAACAGATTTATTTACATGCGAACGGTATTTTTCAGACAAGGCGTACCAAATTTGATATAAACCTACTGCGAGAAATAATAATGCAACTAATCCTACCAACCACTGCCCCATTGGCTTAGAAAGCAATTCCTGGGTCAAGTCTTGTGAGTTATCGCCGGAATTTTTCTTGTGAAACATCAGCATTCTTACAGACTCAACAGCTAATGATCCATAAACTAGCCCGCTAAATAAATAGCGTCCACGAACAGAGATACCTTTTGCATCTTTTCCTTTATTTTCGCTGTCTGTGAATGCCTGAACAAAACGCCATATCACATAACATACAAGTCCCGCCGTTACCCCCCACAAAATGATCGTCCCGGCAGGCTGCTCATAGATAAAGTCGAAAACACCCGTTTTTGTGGTGTCTTCAAACGACTTCGAATCGATACCAAAAGATGCCATAAATGCCAGAACTCCGAGCAAAACATACACTACTCCTTTTGCGCTCAACCCAATGCGGGCAATTTTGTCGAGATCTGGGATAAGGGTTTTCGTAGTCATAAACGGTTAGGTTGAATTTAAATTAAATGTTATAATTTGATAAAACCGCCATTTACGTCATTTGTGTGATCAATTGTATATTAAAATACAATGCCGGAAACTAACTCAACATTAAGGGTGATGAAAGGGTTTTACATGACAATTCTATTAATCATATCTTTACGCAATAGTTAAATCCGCCATTTAAGACTCTATTTACCATCAAAATGAACCATGAAGCTATCTCGATCCGGCCTTTTGTAGGAGCCAAAAACTTTGACACATCAAGGAATTTCTACAAGGATATTGGTTTTCAGGAAACTGTTTTATTCCCGACGATGTCTTTGTTCAAATCTGACAATCTTGGTTTTTATTTGCAGGATGCCTATGTAAAAGACTGGGTGGACAATACCATGATTTTTCTGGAGGTTAATGATGTGTATCAGTTTTTCGAGCTATTGCAAGAACAACAACTTGAAACTAAATATCCGGGTGTGAAGCTGAAGCCTGTCCGGCAATATGATTGGGGAAGAGAATGTTTTCTACACGACCCATCTGGCATACTTTGGCATTTCGGAGAGTTTAATAAATAGAAGGTACTTAAATTTAAAGCATAGTGATCGATAGACTTACCCCGACAGATAAATTCTTAATTCCGCTTAGCCCATCAGTTGACTCATTTCCCCTTCCGCAACGCTTTAATCTGAATCACATACCGCATCCATTGGCTGTGATTGCTGCTAAGGATTTACAGAAATATCTGCAAACTCAAAATGATTGGGTGCATAACTTCGGTCTGATACCGGGTCAAAAAGGAAAAGTCGTTGGAAAGATGTTCGGCGTCCTTGTAGTTAGAACTTTGCAAAACGACATGGGTTACATTGCTGCATTTTCCGGAAAACTGGCAAATAGCAACCAGCATATGAAATTTGTTCCGCCGGTTTTTGACGGACTTTGTAATCAGAGTTTTGTAAATCAGGGAATGAGAGAACTCAGCCGGATAAACCTTACGATCAAAGATCTTGAAGTGACCATACCTGCAGGTTATGATGATCAGATCAGACTTTTGAAATCCAGGCGTAAAAAGCATTCAATCTCCCTTCAACAAAAAATCTTCGACCAATATTTTTTCCTCAACCAATTGGGCGAGAAAAAAAGTCTGAATGAGATTTTCAAGAAAGCGTCTTATAAAAACCCACCCAGTGGTGCAGGAGAATGTGCAGGCCCAAAGCTTCTTCAATATGCCTTCCAAAATCAAATGAGGCCGATTGCTTTAACTGAATTTTGGTGGGGACTATCTCCAAAATCCAATCAATGGAAACATGGTGATTATTATTTGTGCTGCAAAGAAAAATGCCAGCCGATACTTGATCATATGCTGGAGGGCTTGGTCTAATGGAAAATCAGGTCGGTTTCAATTACACCTTCGTTGAATATTCTTAAACGGATGGAATTTTTCGGCATAATCATATAGCAGAGTCATATGACCCTGCTATACGGTTTTTGAATATTGTTAAACTATTAGAATTTAATATTTCCTCTTAACTCGCCGCTAGGTACTGTAGAACTATGAATGTTCAAATACCATTTGCCCGCTAAAAGCTG
>NZ_JBKJUM010000145.1:0-6218 GCF_046590655.1 Daejeonella sp. | reverse complement strand
ATCGGTGGACTGGCCCGGGAATTTTATCATCGTATTTACTTGCATTACCAAAAAGAAGAATCCTGGCAATGGCAGAAGAAACAGGAGTACGGTAACAAAGGCCAGGGTACCCCTGCTATCGACGGGGCTGAGCGCACCATGTGGATATTCGAACCACATGCAGCCGAGGCCGTTTTTGAGGAGCTGGTAAAGGAACATGGGATCAAAGTTTTCCGGAATGAGTGGCTAAACCGGGAGAGCGGAGTGACAAAAGAAAACAACTGGATCACCTCCATAAAGACTCTGAGTGGCAAGACTTTTCGTGGCAAGATGTTCATCGACGCAACCTATGAGGGCGATTTGATGGCGGCGGCCCAGGTCAGCTATCATGTGGGCCGGGAGGCCAACAGCGTGTATGGCGAGCAGTGGAACGGTATTCAGGTTGGAGTGCTGCACCACGGACACCACTTCAAGACGGACATCAGCCCTTACAAAAACATAGGCGATCCCACTGGTGGGCTTCTGCCACTCGTATCAGCGGAGAATCCCGGTGTAAAGGGCGATAGCGATAAAAAGCTGCAGGCCTACTGCTTCCGTATGTGCCTGACTAACAATCCTGATAACCGGGTGACTTTCCCCCGGCCCGAGGGCTACGATCCCAGCCAGTACGAACTGCTGGTGCGGGTATTCGATGCCGGTTGGGATGAGCTGTTCAACAAATATGACCCTATCCCTAACCGCAAGACCGATACCAACAACCACGGTCCCGTCAGCACCGACTACATCGGCATGAACTACGATTACCCCGAGGCTTCCTACGAACGTCGGAAAGAGATCATCAAGGCGCATGAAACTTACCAAAAGGGGTTGATGTACTTCATGGCCAACGATCCACGTATTCCCGCAAAGGTACAGCAGGAATTGCGCCAGTGGGGCTTGGCGAAGGATGAATTCACAGATAATGGAAACTGGCCCCATCAGATCTACGTTCGGGAAGCCCGGCGAATGGTAAGCGATTATGTGATGACAGAGCATGAGACCTTGAGCAAACGGCCGATACCCAAACCAGTGGGTATGGGATCCTACACCCTCGATTCGCACAACATCCAGCGTTATATTAAGCCCGACGGATTTGTCCAGAATGAAGGCGACATCGGGGTAAGCGTTCAAAAGCCCTACCAAATCAGCTATGGAGCCATTATTCCCAAAAAAGAAGAGTGTCAAAACCTGCTCGTACCCGTATGTCCATCAAGTTCCCACATCGCTTTTGGCTCAATCCGGATGGAGCCGGTGTTTATGATACTGGGTCAGAGTGCGGCCACAGCGGCTGTACAAGCTATTAATGGGGGAATATCCGTTCAGGATGTAGATTATGAGCAGTTAAAAGTGCAATTGCTGAAGGATAATCAGAAACTTACCGCCCCGAGATAGAATCTTTATAACGGACGGATAGCGGCATTTTCTTGCTGAATGTTCAAATGAGAGTTTAAATCTTATCATTGTATAATTAATACTTGCAATTTATGGAAACAAAAAATCTCACCCGCAGGCAAGCTTTACAAGGTGTTGCCCTTTTGGGTACAACATTGTTGCTGCCTACCCCTGAACTTCAGGCCAATCTTTTATCATCGGGCAAAACACCCCCCTTAACAGCTGGAGAAATGGCGGCAATTGACAGCGCATTAGGCAAGAAAGGTAGCTATAAGGAATCCGAAGCTGTTTATACAACACCTTTACCGAGAAACGATCTGAAAATGAAGATGAAGGGTGAACCAATTCCTATTCCTTTTGGTTTTGGTGGCTGGGTATCATTTAAGAAAACGGAGAATGGCAAATCAGCTATGGTGATGAGCGATACGGTATTGCTGCAGGAAGAAGTTAATCCGATGATCTCAGCTGCGCAGGCCAATGGGCTTGAAATCGCAGCAATACACAACCATTTCTTCTACGAAGAACCACGAATTTTTTTCATGCACATTCATGGAATGGGAACCGTTGCTGAACTAGCTCAGAAATATTCGGCGACCATACGCGATAGCAAACTTTTTCCAGCTAACCAGGCCGCTCCATCATCATCGTCAAACAACACCGGGAAAGAAAATTTCGACATTCCTGCGCTGGACGCGATAGTGAAATACAGTGGCGTCGTAAATGGGCCGACATATAAATACACTATAGGCAGATCTGATTTAAAAGTGATGGCGATGGGCGTTGAAATGACCACAAACATAGGGCTGAACAGTTGGGCATCCTTCGCCGGGAAACAGGATGATGCCCATATCGCTGGTGACATTGCTATGCTGCAAAGTGAAGTAAACAGCGTGATCAAAACCTTACGCCAACATAATCTGGAAATAGTTGCGGTTCATAACCATATGCTCGGCGATGATCCGCACATGATCTTTCTACATTACTATGGGAGGGGGAATGCTGCGACGCTCGCACAAGGCTTTAGGTCAGCACTTAATATTCTGGGTAAGAAACCCGAAAAGGAAATGGGCGGCATGAAAATGTAGTCACGACGCTGTTGCCCTTCCATCGAAATTCCGATACCAAAATCGTGAACGCTCCACTGGACGCCGTCTTTCACAACCTAATACCCGAGGCAGCTAAATCGGATAGGATTTATACATTAAAATATATCTCCTAAATTGTGAAATGATTTATAAATAGAATAGAAAGTATTAATTTGTACTAATGTAAATATTTGTGTCATGAAATTAAGTGCTGAACAAGTCAAAAGTTATCATAATGATGGTTTTATTATTATTAAAGATTTTTGTAGTAAAGCCGAAGTTGATAAATTATATAGCGTAGCCTTGCAAGACGATGCAATGTCTAAAAATGCGCTGGACCTGAATGACCAGAGTGGTAAAAAAACAAGGCTTTCGCTTTGGTTTAAGCCCGGTAATGATGTCTTCGGATATCTTTCCCGGAGTGAAAAGATGGCAAATTCCGTGGCACAGCTGCTGGCCGGGGATACCCCGGTATGCCATTATCATTCCAAACTGATGCAAAAGGAGCCAAAAGTAGGTGGCGCATGGGAATGGCATCAGGATTATGGGTATTGGTATAAGAACCAATTTATGTTCCCTGATCAATTAATTAGTGTAATGGTAGCTTTAACCCCTGCTAGTAAGGAAAATGGCTGCCTGCAGGTCATTAGAGGTTCGCATAAATTAGGCCGGGTAAACCATGGTTTTGCAGGTGAACAGATAGGCGCAGATTCAGTAATGGTGGAGAATGCATTAAAAACAATGGAGCAGGTATATTGTGAGATAGAGGCTGGGGACGCGATCTTCTTTCATAGCAATTTACTGCATCGTTCTGAAGCCAACCTGGCGGATTATCCAAGATGGTCTATTATTTCCTGCTATTCACTACAATCTAATCTGGCGTATAATGAAACGTCTACCTCATGGAAAACTCCTCTGGAAATCGTTCCGGATAATGCAGTATTGGAGTGGGTCGCTGATACATTTTCGAACACAGAATTCCTGAAGAAGGAGAATGAACCCGCCTTGAAAGAGACTGGATGGGAAAAGGGAATTAAGGTAAACTAATGTATTAGTTAATGAAACTAACAATACTCGGAACTGGTTTTATAGCGAGGTTTTATGCCGAATCTTTACATGCACAGCGCAGGAAAGATGCCATCCATGTGGTGTATTCCAGAAACGAGGATCGTGCCAGAAAATTTGCTGGAGATTATAAACTGGCACATTATTTCACTGATATGGATGACGCAGTGAACCATCCCGCGACGGATACTGTTATTATTGCATTGCCAAATAATCTTCATGAAGCGGCAGTTATGGCCTGTGTTAAAGCGAAAAAAAATGTGCTTTGCACAAAGCCCCTTGGCAGAACATCAGCTGAAGCGAAGAGGATGCTGGACGCCGTTGAAGCCGCTGGAATATTTGCAGGTTACCTGGAAGACCTTTGTTATACGCCCAAGTTTTTGAAATCCTGCGCTTCGATTAGGGCAGGAGCCCTGGGTCGGATATTTTGGACAAAATCCAGGGAAGCCCACCCGGGACCGCATAGCGACTGGTTTTGGGATAAAGAGCAGTCGGGCGGAGGTGCGATAATTGACCTGGGATGCCACTGTGTAGAGATTGGACGAAATTTTATAGGCAAGGATATCAGACCAGTGGAAGTTATGTGCTGGGCGGATACCCAGGTACATCCTATTGAAGCAGAAGATCACGCCATCGGACTGGTAAAATATGCAAACGGAGCTATTAGCCAATTTGAGGTAAGTTGGGCGTTCCGTGGCGGTATGGATTTGAGAGATGAGGTGATGGGAACGGAAGGGACTATCTGGCTAAACGGTTTCCTGCGTACAGGTTTTGAGATGTTTAGCACGGGGAAAGGCGGATATGTAGCAGAAAAATCTGAAACAGACAGGGGCTGGCTATTTCCGGTGGGCGACGAAGCCCACGAGTTGGGTTACTCTCATATGTTTACAGATATGTTTGACTCCATAGAAACGCGGCGTGAACCTCTTGAAACGTTCTATGATGCTTATATCGTTAACTGCATATTGGACGCAGCCTACTCTTCTGCTAAAACCAAATTATGGGAGCCAGTAAAGATTGATGACTGGCGTGGAAAAGACATTGTTGAAAACACCTCCCATTTGGTGAGTTATGACGATGAATTTTATCTTATCAAAGAGGAAACATTATCTGACGGGGAAGTGAAACTAATTCTTAAGAACAAAAAAACAAATGAGATTATTCAGCGCCGACTTTAAGCTTGTGTAATGATTCATCTGTTATTCTGCTTAAACACTTCTATCGTTGTTATAAACTCATCTTTTTGGTTATATTTCTAGAATACTTTGGTAAATACTGTAGCCTCTGTCCATCTCCCTGCGAATAAAACAAAACGAATATTAAGCT
Source organism: Daejeonella sp. (assembly GCF_046590655.1). Taxonomy (GTDB): domain Bacteria; phylum Bacteroidota; class Bacteroidia; order Sphingobacteriales; family Sphingobacteriaceae; genus Daejeonella. Next base: position 1,332 of record NZ_JBKJUM010000145.1, on the reverse strand, counting down.
ATAAATTTTCTAAGCCTTTCTCTAATTAAGAGATTAGATGCATCCACGAAAAGAGGTGAAAGCAAGGAGCAAAAGGGCTATTTGTTTTGGGTGGTTATATAATGTATGTTTACTATTAATTGCCAGAATATTGTCTGTGTATCATACAGTTATAACTCATGAATCGTAAAGGACCTTTATTATTGATTTATTGAATCCTGGTCTTTTAAACTTGCTTTCTCTCTCTAAACCAAAGATTTTATGACCAACGACAAACTCCCTTCTGAATCTCTGGAAAGCAGGATAAAACAACTTTCTGTTCAACTCGACCAACGGACGGAAGAGCTGGCAGTAATAAACAGTGTTCAGGAAGCATTAGCCATAAAAATGGAAATGCAGGAGATATATGATCTTGTTGGAGATCGCATACGTGACATGTTCGATGCTCAGGCTCTTATAATCGCCACTTTCGAAGAAGACGTTGCGGTGGAAAATTTCAAGTATGCCATAGAGAATGGGGAGCGTTTTTATTTGGAATCCAGGCCTCTGGATAAATTAAGGCAACACCTTATAACAACTCGTCAAAAAATTGTTTTAAATACACGGGAAGAAGCACTTGAATGGTTTGGAAAAAGTGCATTGCCTGGAACAAAAATCTTGATTTCCGGTGTATTTGTTCCTCTGATTATGGCAGATAAAATTACCGGCTATATCAGTCTGCAGAATGTGGATAAGGAGAATGCCTTCAGTGAAAACAATATCTCTCTTTTAGAAACTCTGGCTAATAGTATGGGCGTAGCTTTAGAAAATGCACGGTTATTTGATGAAACCGCCCGCCTGTTAAAAGAAACAGAACAGGGAAAAGCGGAATTGGCTGTAATCAACAGTGTTCAGGAAGGTCTGGTGAGGGAGATGGATATTCAGGGTATTTACAATTTAGTAGGTAACCGTATTCGGGATCTCTTTAATGCTCAGGTGGTTATCATCGCTACATTCGATTTGGCGAATAATCTGGAATATTTCAATTATCATATTGAAAAAGGAGAAATTTCTTACCCAAAGCCCAGAAACTTTGATAAGGTAAGGGAACATCTTATTCAAACCGGCCAAAATATTCTGATCAATGAAAATGTAGGAAAAGCAATTGCAGAGTTCGGTTTAAGGGTATTACCGGGTACAGAAGTGTCAAAATCTCTTTTATTCATGCCTATGAAAGTGGGCGACCGTGTAACCGGGTATGTAAGTCTTCAAAACATTGATCAGGAAAATGCTTTTTCATTTTCTGATGTTCGTTTATTGAGTACACTTTCAAATAGTATGAGCGTTGCGCTTCAAAATGCAAAGCTATTTGAT
>NZ_JBKJUM010000082.1:0-9856 GCF_046590655.1 Daejeonella sp. | reverse complement strand
TTTTTTAGTTTACATGGGACTTATCCAGTAAATTAGTACCTGTTATCAGATTGATAATTTAAATCAATGTATTATGAGTCTACGACTGGGCGATCTTGCCCCTAACTTTAAAGCGAAATCATCTCAGGGCGAGATAGATTTCTACGATTACATAGGAGATAGCTGGGTAGTGTTATTTTCACATCCGGCAGATTATACTCCGGTGTGTACGACTGAATTAGGAAAAACGGCTTCTTTGAAAGCCGAATTTGATAAACGGAATGTTAAAGTTATCGCTCTTAGTGTTGATAGCGAAGAATCGCACAGAGGCTGGATCAGGGACATTAATGAAACTCAGGATGTTGAGGTTAATTTTCCAATACTGGCTGACGAGAGTAGAGAAGTTTCTGAATTATATGGAATGATCCACCCGAATGCATCTGAAACGTTCACGGTACGATCCCTTTTTGTTATTGGACCCGACAAAAAGATTAAACTGATGATCACTTACCCTGCTTCAACAGGCCGTAATTTCCAGGAGATATTGCGTGTTATTGATTCACTTCAGCTTACGGCAAACTATAGTGTTGCTACGCCTGCAGATTGGAAAGACGGTGAAGATGTGGTAGTTGTACCAGCCATAAAAACGGAGGATATACCTGCCAAATTTCCCAAAGGATTTAGAGAAATTAAGCCCTACTTACGAATGACTCCGCAGCCAAATAAATAATTCGGTTTGAACTAAAAATCATTCGTTATATTTATGTTGTTTATCTATGTATTAAGTACATAGCGCATAAGTTTTTATAATTATGGCAACAGGAAAAGTAAAATGGTTTAATACCCAGAAAGGGTATGGATTTATTGTAAACGATGAGGATAACAAAGAGATCTTTGTTCATTTCAAAGATATTGAAGGCGGTGCTAATGCGATCAGAGAAAATGATTCTGTAGAATTTATCGTCGAAGAAGGACGAAAAGGACTGCAGGCTTCAAACGTTAAAAAAACGTAATTTTATAAATCATAACAGTCGGTTACAGTGGATCACTAATAATTCATTGCCCGGTCCTGTGCAAAAAAGGAGATATTCTATTCCGCCCTCGCTAATACGCAGCTTTTTCCTGATATTCTCAGGAGCCTGAGGAAAGTTGCGGCATATTATATTTGCTTTTTTAAAGTCTTGCCGCTTTGAAAAGCTTCCATAATCCCATGTATTCAAAACCTCGAATTTTCTCCCGATAAAATTTTCCTTTAGGGTATCGGATGTGTAAAGATGCGTATGCTGATGTAGTTTTTTTACATTAAATTCCTTAGTAATCAACTTGAAGCACCCAGCTTTTAGTAAAGCAACATCGGGTTCGTATAAATATGTCAAAGGTCTGTTAAACGGTCCGGATTCAAATTCCATTTCGGCGGATATCCGAAAAGTGAAAGTTTCAATATTTTCCTTGTTTAGAGCGGCGCAAGTAATTGGTGGGTCTGTTTCCTCTGAATCCTGATCAATAATATATAGCACTTCTTTGCATTCATTTTTTACACTTAAAATATGAATTGCACTCACCCTGTCCAATTCCCGGATTGTAGAATGCAGGTCGAGCAGAGGCGCTGTCTTAATAATGAGTCTTTTACATTTTCCAAATAAAAGTTCTTTTTCGCTGATTATGTCCGGCTCACAGTCTTTAAGCATGAACACCTTGCGCGAACTAAGCCGTCTGGAAGGATCAATATATATTGTGTCGTAAAAATCGTCAGATAACCTGAGGTATTCCACACCATCTCCCTGAACATATTTTATTGAAAACCCTAATACTCCAGCATTATGGGCCGAAATTTCTGAAAGCTCATTGTTTAGCTCGCAGTGTGTTACATCCTTAACTTTTTGAGAGAAAAAAGCGGCATCAACACCGTATCCGCCGGTCAGGTCAATTACTTTTGCACCCTTTACCAGTCCGGATTTATATTTGGCGGTTAGTTCTGATGAACTTTGCTCTAGGGCGAGTTTTGCTGGATAAAAAATACCGACTGTATCGTACCATAGGGGCAATTTGTTTTCACAGCGTTTCCGGCCATCCAGCTGTTGGGCGAGTTCTTTCGAGCTAAGAGCAGGGAAGGGGCTTTTAGAAAGACTTATACGGACAATATCCGCATGGACATTAGTTCGGATATATTCCTGCACATTCTTATCTAAAATAGCTTTATTCAATCGATTATTTTAAAACAAACTGAGCTGTATTTCTGCTGAGCTGTTCGAGAAGAACAATTCTTTGAGCGATGATTCTTTCAATATCACTGCGGATATAATGTCTGATAGTGATCAGTTCCAAACCCGTGTTGTACTTTACTTTATAACCGGAAAGTCCTTTAAGCAAACGTTTAAACTTCGGCTCATTGTAATCAGTGCAGATTGACAAACTTAGCGCGGAAACCTGCATCATATTGATCTTTATATCGGCTAATGAGAGCGTATTAAAAATATTGCTTAATACTGCTTCGTCAATGAATGACAAATCTTCCAACCTGAGCGATAGCAGTACCTGTTCTTTTTTAACAATGATCGCAGGAAAACTTTTATCGAAATCTGGCTCGCCGTCAATTCGTGTACCACTTTCCCCGGGCTGTAGAAAGGGTCGCACAAATAGTGGAATTCCCGCATTCTGTAATGGCTTTATGGTTTTAGGATGAATTACTGAAGCGCCATAATATGACATCTCCAGTGCTTCAACATAGGGAATGTGATTATAAATCTTTGTATCGCTGAACAATTTGGGATCGGCATTCAATACCCCGGGTACATCTTTCCAGATAGTCAAGGATTCGGCATTTAGGCAGGAGGCGAAAATCGCGGCCGTATAGTCTGAGCCTTCTCTTCCAAGAGTTGTGGTGAAATTTTCAGAAGTACCACCTATAAATCCCTGGGTGATGACGAACTGATGAGCTAAGACCTCCAAAAGGTTTTGAATCGAGGAACAGGTTTTGCTGATATCGATTCTTCCCTCCCGATACCTATTGTCAGTTTGAATAAAGCCCCTTGCGTCAATCCATTTGGTTTTTAATCCGATGGAATTGAGATAAGCACCGACTATCCGGCTCGAAACAAGTTCACCGATCGAAACTATCTGGTCATAATTGAAGTCGTAGTCAGTATGTGGCTCATCCTCCAGCATCCAGTCGATCTCTATAAAGGCATTTGCAACATCATCATAAACCGGATTATTTTGATCTGTAAAAAGCCCGCTAATGATTTCTTCATGGTATTGTTTTATTTCGCCGAAGATTTGTTGAACATTACCAGCTTTATTTACATAAGATTCAACAAGTTTTTCTAGCGAATTCGTGGTTTTCCCCATTGCGGAAACAACGATTAAAACTTCGTCGGATTTGTAATGCGAAAGAATAGTCGCCAGTGTTTTAACACCTTCTGCATCTTTTACTGATGCCCCGCCAAATTTGAATATCTTAATCACAAATTTTTAAATTAAATGAAATTGGCTAGCTGATCCTTCGACAGTGAAACATTAAGCCATCCGCCATCCAGAGGGGCATTATACTTTTTATAAAAATTTATCGCCGGCTCATTCCAGTCGAGCACTTGCCATGACATCCCATTGAAGCCTTTCTCAATTGCTTCCTGAATAAGCCTGTCGAATAGGAGTTTTCCGATTCCTGCACCGCGCATTTTTTCAGTAACCAAAAGGTCTTCCAGGTATAGCCGGCTGCCCTTCCATGTTGAATAGCGGATATAATAAAGTCCGAAGCCATGAATTATTCCATCCGCTTCAGCCACAAAAGCTTTCCAAACAGGATTGGCACCAAATCCAGCATCTTGAAATTCTTGAATCGTTACAGTCACTTCGTCAGGAGCTCTTTCATATTCCGCCAGCTCCTTTATGAGCTCCAGTAATCGCGAACAATCCTCTTTAATCGCTCCTCGTATATTTATGTTCATTCTTTTGCCCCTGGTTTTTTATTAAATTTTTGAATTTACGTTTAACGCCCGGCTACCAAATAAAGTGCTCCCAAGCCGGACCATGGTGCTTCCCTGCTCAATAGCTAATCTGTAATCTCCGGACATACCCATGGATATTTCAGTAAAATCAGGGTCTTTCCTGAAAAAAGTTTTCTTCAGACTGTCATGGAACGTCTTCAGCTCGTAAAACTCATCTTTTATCATCCTGATGTTATCTGTTAACGTTGCAATACCCATAACACCCCGAATTTTCACGTTCTTAAGCTGGTTAAATTCTTCTGAACGAAGTAATTCAACGGCTTCGGCAAAATCCATTCCGAATTTAGTCTCTTCATCAGCTATATAAATCTGCAGCAGACAATCAATAATCCGGTTCTGCTTGACAGCCTGCTTGTTTATTTCCTGCATCAGTTTTAAGCTATCTACAGAATGAATCATACTCACAAATGAAGCAAGATACTTGACTTTATTGGATTGCAGATGTCCGATGAGATGCCATTCAATATCTTTTGGAAGCTTTTCATGCTTTTCGACCATTTCCTGTACAGTGTTTTCACCGAAAACCCTTTGTCCAGCGTTGTACGCTTCGGCAATACTTTCTAAAGGTTTAGTCTTGGACACCGCAATCAACTTGACGCCGGTATTTTTTAGTTCCTCCTTAATAGCTGTAATATTAGCTGCAATGCTCATTAAATGCGTATTTTTGTATGTTAATTTTAAATGCTAAACCTACGGGAATAAGCATCAAAAATCAAGTATCTAATAAGTATCATGAATCTACTGATATGAAACAACTACAACTATTCATTATACCTCTGCTCTTAGTAGCGGCCTGCAACAAAAACCAGGTGCCCGATGGTGTTCTCGAAGAACAACGCATGGTCAACCTTTTAGCTGATATAACTATCATTGATGGTTATATATCAACTCTGACGTATACGGATACACTTAAAATAGATCGGAAAAACTACTACGCGACAGTATATAAAAATCATAATATAAATAAAGAGGTATTTGACAAGAGCATGAAATACTACAGCACTCAGCCGGCCTTGCTGGATAGCATGTACAACAAGGTTAACAGAAAGCTTGAAGCCAAGGAAAGGGTATTAACAAAAATTGAGCAGAGGAAAATGTTGAAGAAGGCAAATAGTAAATGATCTACCCAAACAACGCCGCCGAAAAGCTTGGTTTTCTGGATATTAAAGAGCTGATTAAGTCCTTTTGCCTCAGCACAATGGGTCAGCAGATGGTAGATAAGATTAATGTGATGAACAATTATGATCATATTAATAAGTTCCTGCGTCAGACAAAAGAGTTTAAGAATATACTTCTTAACGATTCACCTTTACCTATCACAAATTTCTTCGACATAAAAATAATGGCTGAGAAAGCCAGAATAGAAGGAACATACCTTTTGGAAGATGAATTTTTCAAAGTATCTATGTCGTTGGGAACTGTTTTTTCAGTTATTCATTATTTTACCGAAAGAGAGGGCCAATATCCAAACCTTGAGGCATTATTTGAGCATTTGCCTATAGAAAAGTCAATTCTTCTCAAAATTGACAAGGTAATAGATCAAAAAGGGAAGATCAGGAGTAATGCATCTCCGCAACTTCATAATATTAGCTCAGACATCGCAAAATCAGAGCAGGAAGCACGCAAAAGAATAGAACATATATTCAAAAGTGCTCAGAATAATGGCTGGACGGCTGATGGGAATCTAACTATCAGGGACGGGAGATTATGTATTCCTGTTCTGGCGGAGAACAAAAGAAAGCTTAAAGGGTTTATCCATGACGAGTCATCGTCGGGACAGACGGTTTATCTTGAACCGGAAGAAGTTTTCCAATTAAATAACATTATCAGGGATCTGGAGTTTGAGAAAAAGCGCGAGATCATAAAACTGCTGGTGTCTCTTACTGATGAATTACGCCCCTACGTGCCACTACTTTTGTCTTATCACGGACTACTTACTAAGCTCGATTTTGTCAGGGCTAAAGCGTTGTTTGCAATCAGTATTGATGCAGAAATGCCCGTACTAATTAAAGAGGCTGAACTGAACCTTATGAATGCACGGCATCCCTTATTGTTTTTGAATTTCAAAAAAGAGCAGCAGACGGTTGTGCCACTGAACATAAAAATAGATGAGCAAGAACGTATCATTGTAGTTTCTGGTCCGAATGCCGGGGGGAAATCTGTCTGCATGAAGACCGTTGGATTATTGCAGATCATGGTTCAGGCAGGCTTGCTTATACCGGCTGACGAGCATTCCAAGATTGGGATATTTAAACAAATATTTGCTGATATAGGCGACGATCAGTCCATAGAAAGTGATTTGAGCACCTATAGTGCGCACCTGTCGAAGATGAAAAACTTTATTGAAATGGCGAATTCAAGAACGCTGATTCTTATTGACGAGTTTGGTACCGGGACGGATCCACAGTTCGGAGGGCCTATCGCAGAGGCTGTTCTTGAAGAGCTTAATCAAAAAATGGTAAGAGGAGTTATTACTACTCACTATTCAAATCTAAAAACCTTTGCCAATTCGACTCCCGGACTCGAGAACGCCTCTATGTTGTTCAACAATCAGGAGATGAAACCTTTATATATTCTATCACTAGGTAAGCCGGGCAGCTCTTATGCGTTCGAAATAGCTCAGAAAATTGGCCTCAGCCAAAAAGTTTTGCAGTCTGCCAGAAACAAAATTGGTGTTTATCAAAAAAAGGTCGACACTTTGTTGGTTGATCTTGAAAGGGATAAGAAAGAATTAATTGATACACGGATCTCTTTAGAGAAAAAGGAACGTGGTTTAAAAGTAATGCTGGCCGAAAATGAGCAGCTCAAATCCTATCTCGAGGAAAATAGGAAAACTCTTTTAAAGGAGGCTAAAATTGAAGCTCAGAATATTATTAAAAATGCGAATAAACTAATAGAGAATACAATATCGGAAATTAAGGAGAATAAGGCTGAGAAGGAACAAACTCAAAAGCTACGTCAGAATCTGGAACATGAGTTGAAGAAACATTCTGTTCCGCTTAAGAAAATCGTGAAAGATGAGGCCGCGGTTGACCTTCAGAAAGGCGACTGGGTTAAATTACTGGATTCGGAAACCATTGGACAGGTAATGGAGATCGCCCGGGATAATGTAATATTGGCTATGGGCGACCTCAGGTCGGTTGTAAAGCTAAAGCGCGTGGAAAAGATCTCTAATAAAGCGGTCCCCAAAGAAATTCGGAAATCATATGGCCACGACCTTACGCAGGATTTCTCGGCCTTTAGTACAGAACTTGATCTTCGCGGCCGCAGGGGTGATGAAGCCTTATATGAAATTGAAAGATATCTGGACAGGGCTGTGATGATGGGTTTGAATAGTTTAAAAATTATTCATGGCAAGGGAGACGGTATTTTACGTAAGTTGATACGGGGCTATCTCAGTAAATATACGCAAGTTGACCGATTGGAAGATGAACATGCAGATCGGGGCGGGGATGGGATTACCTATGTCTATCTGAAATAGGAAAACAAATTACCGAACAACAGGTTGAAGATCTAAATTTTTTATATGAAAAAGTCACTAGCATTCGTAGTTATTGCAGCCCTCATGACCTGCGTCGGGTGTAAGAAATCATCAAAGATCCCCGACGTCGCTCAAGTCGATGCCACTATTGATATACAGGTATTATCACAAAACCTAACTCATCCCTGGGAGATTACCTGGGGAGAGGATAACATGATCTGGATGACAGAAAGAGGTGGTAAGGTTAGTCGTGTTAATCCTACGACAGGTGTAGTAACATCCATAATTACTATCGCAGACGTAAAAGCAATAGGAGAGGGTGGATTACTAGGAATGGCTTTGCACCCTTCTTTTGCGGCTAACCCGCATGTGTTTGTGGTCTACAATTATGACAAAGCCGGAGTTTATATGGAGAAAGTTGTTAAATATACTTTTGCAGGCGGAACATTAAGCAGCCCAACTATAATTCTGGACAATATTCCCGCTGCTAACATTCATAATGGCAGCAGGTTGTTAATTAGTTCTGATTTGAAACTCTTCATCACAACCGGTGACGCAGCCAACCCGCAAAGTGCTCAAAATGTGGCTTCAGTTAGCGGAAAAATCCTGCGAATTAACCTCGATGGGTCCATTCCATCCGACAACCCAATCCAAGGCAACCCGGTATGGAGTTTGGGACACAGAAACCCCCAGGGACTTGTTTTCGCTAATGATAAACTTTACAGTTCTGAACACGGGCCAGAAAAAGATGATGAAGTGAATATAATTCTTAAGAACAGAAATTTTGGCTGGCCAAGTGTTAATGGATTATGTGATGAAACGGCTGAGCAAAGTTTTTGCAACACTAATAACGTTGCCCAGCCTTTATCTCGCTGGACACCTACCATTGCCGTTGCCGGGATGGATTTTTATAACCATAATGCTATTCCTCAATGGAAAAATTCCCTTATTATGGCAACGTTAAAAGATGCAAGCCTCTACCAGCTAAAATTAAATGCAACGGGAGATAAAATAGATGATTCGAAAAAGCTGATCAGCGGTGCCTACGGCCGACTAAGAGATGTTTGTATATCTCCAGACGGGAAAGTCTATGTAGCTACAAGCAATGGCTCTAACGATAAGATAGTTGTCCTTATGAAAAAGTAATTTACGCTCTTCTTTTCTAATTCCGTTTTTCTAACCAATAATATATGATCAATAAAGTAGTTACTGATGCTGATGAAGCAATCAGGGATATAGCCGATGGTATGACGTTAATGCTGGGCGGATTTGGCCTTTGCGGGATACCGGAAAATTGTATAAATGCACTGGTCAGAAAAGGTGTAAAAGGCCTTACCTGTATTTCGAATAATGCCGGAGTGGATGACTTTGGAATAGGACTAATGCTGCAGCAAAAGCAGGTTAAAAAGATGATTTCCTCGTATGTTGGGGAGAATGCCGAGTTTGAAAGACAGCTTTTAAGCGGAGAACTTGAAGTTGATCTAATTCCCCAGGGTACTTTAGCAACTCGCTGTTTAGCTGCAGGTTACGGAATGCCTGCAATTTATACACCGGCGGGTGTTGGTACCGAAGTAGCAGAAGGAAAAGAAGTCCGTGACTTTAACGGTAAAGAGTACCTGATGGAGCTGGCCTTTGAAGCCGATTTTGCTATCGTCAAAGCATGGAAAGGCGATACGGCAGGAAATCTGATTTATCGCTCAACCGCAAGGAATTTCAATCCGGTGATGGCAATGGCGGGTAAAGTAACGATTGCAGAAGTCGAAGAACTCGTAGAAGTAGGAGATCTCGATCCGGATCATGTTCATACACCGGGAATTTATGTACACCGTATTTTCGAAGGAAAGGATTATGAAAAGAGGATTGAGCAGAGGACGGTGAGGACTGTGATCGGTAATCAGTGATCAGTAATTCGGTAGGTAATTCACAAATTAACAAATCGGCAAATTAAAAAATAAATGTTAGACAAAAACGGAATCGCAAAACGTATCGCGAAAGAAATAAAGGACGGCTTTTATGTGAACCTCGGTATCGGTATTCCTACGCTGGTGGCAAATTATATACCGGAAGGTATCGATGTCGTGCTGCAGTCGGAGAATGGTCTGTTGGGAATGGGGCCTTTCCCATTTGAAGGAGAGGAGGATGCAGACCTGATCAATGCAGGAAAACAAACCATCACCACATTGCCCGGCTCATCAATCTTTGATTCAGCATTAAGTTTCGGCATGATCCGTTCTCAAAAAGTTGACCTCACCATATTAGGCGCGATGGAAGTTTCGGAGAATGGCGACATCGCCAACTGGAAAATACCCGGCAAAATGGTAAAAGGAATGGGAGGAGCAATGGATCTGGTGGCTTCAGCAAAGAACATCATTGTGGCCATGCAGCATGT
>NZ_JBKJUM010000018.1:0-5169 GCF_046590655.1 Daejeonella sp. | reverse complement strand
AAGAAGCAGTGATTACCTTCGACTAAAAAATGTTCAAATAGGTTTTAACCTACCGGCAGCTTTCAGTAAAAAAGCAGGGGTTAGTAATTTCCGCATTTATGTAAGTGGACTTAATCTACTTACATGGGATAAAATGAAAATATATGATCCTGAAACAACAAATGCAAGTGGTCAATACTATCCTCAATCCCGTACTATTAATACAGGCGTTTCGGCGACCTTTTAAATTTAGCGACATGAAAAAGAGAATAACTAATATTTCGTTTATCATTATGATGATATCCGGTATCATGCTTACCTCGTGTAACGATGATTTTTTGAATACCAAGCCCTTGGGTGAGGTAGAAGGAGGAACTACATGGAAAGATGCCGCACTATCCGAAGCTTTTGTATCCGGCATTTACGGTGGTCTGGGTGCTGGCGGGTTTAATGAAGAAATGCTTGCATCAGCCACAGATGAATCTTTGTTCACCCATTCAGGTCGTGGCTATAACAGGGTCAATGAATCTACCATAACAGATGATGATCTTGCCTGGTTTAACCGTCAGGATTTATATCGTTACGAGCGGATGTATGGAAGAATTAGGGCATGTAATATCGCATTGAAAAACCTTGAAACACCAGCGTTTAATGATCCTGTTATGGCAAGCAGATTAAAAGGCGAGGCACTTTTTTTACGTGCTTATTATTATCATCAATTAGTTCGTCTGTTTGGAGGTGTTCCACTTATCGATAAGCCATATGACACCGGATCGGCAGACTATACCGTAGCCAGAAACACGTTCGAAGAGAGTGTTAATTTTATTATTAAAGACCTTGATGCTGCTGTAGTTTTGCTTCAAGGAAAAAATTTAGGCCAGGGGCGAGCTAGCAGAGATGCTGCTTTGGCTATAAAATCCCGAATTTTATTATACGCTGCCAGCGATTTGCATGACGTGCCTACCGCAAAATCTAAATCAGGTATTATTTCCAGCTTTGCAAAGCCAGAATTGCTAGGTTACGTAAGCGGGGCTCGTATGGCAAGATGGACTGCTGCAAAAGCTGCTGCAAAAGCTGTATTGGATTTACCTTACGGATATAAGTTAAATATGAGTTCTCCTGCATCAGCCGCAGAGGGATCAGCAAATTATTTAAGCATCGCAATGGGCGGTGGCAGTGCTGCTCCAGGTATCGATAAATCGGCGTCCAATGAAATCATATTTGGCCGATATTTCATAATTATTAAAGAGGAAGGTGCCCAACGAATGGGTAGAGCTTTAGGTCCTAATGGCTACCACAATTGGGCTGGAAGTACACCTGTTCAGAACCTCGTAGATGACTATGAAATGATGGATGGTACTAAGTTCGACTGGACTGACCCTGTAAAAGTAAAAGATATCTATACAAACAGGGATCCAAGATTTAAAGCTACTTTTCTTTTTGATGGTGCAGATTGGAAACCCCGTACTTCTAATGTAGCTGGTATAGATCCTTCCAATCAAATCCAAACAGGTGTATATGAAGTAGGAACTTTTGGTGCAGCTAAGACTTTCAATGGTTTGGATGCAAGACAAAGTAGCATTGAAAACTGGAATGGATCATGGACAGGTTATTATTTCAAGAAATTTATTGATCCCGATCCTGCAATTGTTGACAGGGATCATAAACAATTTATTCCCTGGCCCTTTTTCAGATATACAGAAGCTGTGTTTAACTATGCTGAAGCTTGTATAGAATTAGGGGAAGAAGCAGAAGCAAGAACCTGGCTGAATAAGATCCGGTTTAGGGCTGGGATGCCAGCAATTACCGAATCAGGACTTGCATTAAAAAATCGGTATAGAAATGAAAGGAGAGTAGAAATGGTTTATGAGGAACAGCGTTTTTACGATGCTAGGCGATGGATGATTGCTTCAACTACTTTGGGTAACAAAGCGGTGATCATTAGGGTTGCAGGCAAATTAAAACCGGGTAAAACGGTTGCTATTTATAAACGTAGCGACAATGATTACAATTACACGTACACACCCGAAGTTACAGGCTTAGAGAACCGTTCATGGAATGATAAAATGTATTTTCTCCCTATGAGTAGAGCCGAGATAGGAAGAAATAATAAATTAATTCAGAATCCTGGTTACTGATTAATTCAGGTTATTAACATATTAATAAAAAACCTATGTCGGTAATTTTGCCGGCATAAGTTTTTTTAAGGAAGTCTTAAATTGTAAAAATTGCTTCAAAATAAAGGAATTCCCTTAAAACATCTGTTTTTTATCATTCTGACTGGTGCATTTCTCTGTCAAAGTTGTCAAAGTCCTTTTAATAAAAATGAAGATTCTTTAAATCCTCTGTTTACTTTATTATCATCTGATAGTACCAATATAGGTTTTAATAATATTTTGACAGAAGGCCTCAATACTAATATCTTAATGTATGAATATTTCTATAACGGCGGCGGAGTAGCGGTTGCCGATGTGAACGGAGATGGATTAGAAGATATTTATTTTACGGGCAATATGACCTCAAACAGGCTATACCTGAACAAGGGAAAAATGCAGTTTGAAGATATTACTGCACCGGCGGGTGTAGCAGGCAGAGAGGGCCCATGGAAAACCGGTGTTAGTATCGCCGATGTGAACGGTGATAGTTTATTGGATATCTATGTTTGCTATTCTGGTAGTTTACGCCCTGAAAAACGTGAAAATCAATTATTTATTAATGAAGGATCGGACGTAAACGGTATTCCTCATTTTAGTGAACAGGCAAAGAAATATGGTCTGGCTAGTCCTGCAACGAGTACCCATGCAGTTTTCTTTGATTATGATAAGGATGCGGATCTGGATATGTTTTTACTGAATCATAATCCCAAATCATTGCCTGTATTGGATGAAGCAAGTACTGCTGATCTGATGAAAAAAACTGATAGTATGGTAGCCGTACGATTATTCAGGAATGACAGAAGTTTTTTTCGTGATGTCACAAAGCAGGTTGGTTTTAGTAGTTCTCCTTTAACCTACGGCCTGGGTGCAGGAATTGCAGATGTCAACGGTGATGGTTGGTCTGATATTTATATTTCTAACGATTATACTATACCTGATTATCTTTATATCAACAACAGGGATGGAACTTTCTCTGATAAGATACAATCCGGTATGGGGCATACTTCTTATTTTTCAATGGGTAACAATATTTCAGATATTAATAATGATGGCTTGCCGGATATTTTCACATTGGATATGTTACCTGAAGACAACCACCGTCAAAAGCAGCTATTCTCCCCGGATAATTATGAAAAGTTTGATCTAAATATCCGAAGTGGTTTTTACTATCAATACATGCGTAATATGCTGCACATCAATAATGGTAATGGTACTTTTAGTGAAGTAGGACAGCTCTCTGGTATCTCCAATACCGATTGGAGCTGGGCGCCACTTTTTGCGGACTATGATAATGACGGATCGAAAGACTTGTATGTTACCAATGGCTTACCTCGTGATTACACCAACATAGACTTTGTAAAATATATGGGAGATTTCCTTCTCAATAGAAATTTAATGCGGGAGGATATATTGAAACTGGTACATAATATGCCATCATCCAATGTTAAGAACTACATGTTTAAAAACAACGGCGATCTCAGTTTCAGCAATATGGGTGAAAAATGGGGATTTAACATCCCTTCCAACAGTAATGGAGCTGCCTATGCGGATTTAGATAATGATGGGGACCTGGATCTGATTGTAAATAATATCAATCAACCTGCTTTTATTTATCAGAACAATTCGGACAAACAATTAAAACATCATTATTTAAAACTTAAACTTCAGGGTGCCGGACAAAATACACAAGGGTTGGGTGCTAAACTATGGATATACACTAAGAACAAGCAACAATACCTGGAGCAGATGCCGACCCGGGGGTATCAATCCAGTGTCTCGCCGGTTTTACATTTTGGTTTGGGCAACAGTAGCGCGATAGATTCTCTTCGGATAGTTTGGCTGAGTGGAAAACAGCAGCTTATTAAAAACATAAAATCGAACCAACAACTTTCGCTACAGGAAAAAAACGCGACGTTGATTTACAAAATACCAGAAGCACTCCCCGCTATATTCAAAGAAGTCAAATTTTCACTTACCTTTCAGCATCAAAAAAATACGATTAATGATTTTAAGCGACAGCCACTATTAATAAACCCCTTGTCTTTTTCAGGACCTTGCTTAGCAAAGGCGGACGTCAATGGCGATGGGCTGGAAGATGTGTTTGTGGGGGGAGCACAGGATCAGGCAGGAGCGCTTTTTTTACAGGATAAAAGCGGAGGGTTCGCCAGAAAAGTACAAGCCGCTTTTGAAGTGGATAAACAAAGCGAAGATTCAGATGCCGCATTTTTCGATGCCAATGGGGATGGATTTATTGATTTATATGTAAGTAGTGGCGGTTATAGCAGCTATGTAGTGGATGACCCTTTATTACAGGATCGTCTTTACATCAATGACGGTAAAGGCAATCTGCGGAAATCGTATAATGCCTTGCCGAAAATGTTGGGTAGTAAAGGATGTGTGCGGGTAACTGATTTTAATGGGGACGGTAATCCGGATCTGTTTGTAGGGGGAAGGGTGGTTCCGGGACGTTATCCCGAAACACCGCAAAGCTATTTGCTGATCAATAATGGGAAGGGCAAGTTTATGGATCAGATTACCACAATCGCACCACAATTGCAAAAAACAGGTATGATAACAGATGCAGCCTGGGTAGATATGAACGGCGATAAAAAGCAGGATTTGATTCTCGTTGGAGAATGGATGCCCCTAACGGTACTAATCAACATCAATGGAAAGCTGATTAATAAAACCAAAGACTATTTTGATAAAGAATATAGAGGCTGGTGGAACAAGCTCTTGGTTGATGACTTGAATGGCGATGGTAAACCAGACCTGGTTATAGGTAACCAGGGTTTGAATACGCAATGCAAAGCAAGCGACAAGGAGCCAGCTGAAATGTTTTATAAAGATTTTGACGTTAATGGATCCATAGATCCTATACTTTGTTTTTATATTCAGGGCAAAAGTTATCCTTATATAACCCGCGATGAACTACTGGATCAGATGAGTGTGATGCGAACCCGTTTCCCGGATTATAAAAGCTATGCGGATGCTACATTGAAAGATATATTTACGGCAGAAGAATTAAAAGGAG
>NZ_JBKJUM010000170.1:0-53433 GCF_046590655.1 Daejeonella sp. | reverse complement strand
GGGTATCTTCTATTTTAAAGTTTCCGTTGATTGACGATATCCCGTTTGGAATTTCACCTTGAACCGTCGGAGCAGAATAAACCAAGTCATCAAGTACTATGGCAACACTTTTTTTATTGTTAGGATCGGCTGAAGCATTGGCGGTCAGTGTTCTCCATGCACGGGCGCCTTCCGTATTCATAATCATCACCACTTCCGCATTTCCCCTCTGATCGTAATCAGAACGCGCATCAGAAATCACATCACCTTCCAAAGCGGGACCGCCTGCAAGGCCGCTTGATTTTAACGCATATAATTCAAACACTTTGCTATCGGGAGAGATAGGTTTAACTCCCCAATACAATTTCATGTTTGATGGAATAATAGATTTTATCTGTGGTGATTGAAGGTAAGCATTTACTCTGGCAGTATCTTTTAAAGCTGCATAACCAACTACCGGGCCGGGACGAAGACTAGGCTGACCTTCTGGTCCCTGGAATGTAGCCGGATTTAAAACGGAAAACAAAGGATTCAATTTAGCCTGCTCAGCCTGAAGTTTGTTGAATGCTGCTGTGCTATCTACTTTACCAGTTGTGTCTTTTTTGCCTAAAGCTGCAAGTTTACTTGTTGCGGTATCCTGAACTGCCGCCGCCGCTGTTGTGTCAGTAGTTTTGCTTGTAGATGCCAGGATACCATTTATGTTTTGAAGAAGGGGGAAAATTTCGGTGTTATCGTAAGTTTCCCAGAATTCAAGTTTAGCAGAACCTTGTAATAATTTACGAACACGGTCCTGATCAGATACACCGGGAAGTTCGATAAGAATCCTGTTTGTACCCTGCTGCTTTTGAATATTTGGCGAAGTAACTCCAAATTTGTCGATACGAGTCCGCAGGATATTAAATGAAAGATCAATAGCACCGTCAGCCGATTTCCTTAGAAAGTCGATTACTTCCTGATTGGAAGCATCAGCCTTTAGATTACCTGAATTCTCTTTAGTAGCAAATAAAGGAGCAAGCTTACTGCTTGGGCTTAATTTTTCAAATTCGCTACGAAAGGCAGCAATGAAATCATTTTCGCCACTCGCAACCGCTGCTTCTGCATTCCTAATAGCTGCGTTGAAGTTTGCATCCGTGTTATTGTTAGCCAGATTACGCACCATGTCACTTAAAGCGATTTCCATGGTTACGTTCATACCGCCTTTTAGGTCCAATCCCAATGGAATCTCGCGCTCTTTGGCATATTGGTACGTAATATAATCCAGGCTGCTGAAAACAGGCAGTGAAGCTACAGAATCAAGGTAAACCTTTTCCTTAGCTTGGTTACCGTTTGCAAACTCACGTGCATCCTTTTCAACTTTATTCGCGATCCAGGTGAATGAGAGTGAATACAAACACGCAAGCGTTAATGCTATTGCGGCGAATTTAATTAGTCCTTTACCTTGCATTTGATTTTAATTGTATAAAAATATTGATTTACCCTGTTTTGGTTAAGACGGCAAAGCTAGTTAAATTTTTGTTTTTAAGAATTCTTTGAAGCAGAATTATGGGTATTATTTCAGGCTCTTAGGTATTTGATAAAAGTGTAAGCATACATATTCTTTTCATCTGGCTCATGTGTGCTACTTTCTGCGTTTAACCAGCTCTTTGTACCAATTTTGGGAAAGAATGTATCAGCATTAAATTGATGATGGATAATAGTCAGGTATAGCACATTAGCCAGAGGTAAGGCCAGCATAAAAATCTCTGCGCCGCCAATTATAAATGCTTCATCATGGTCTTCGCAAAGGGCAAATGCCTGAGTTAAAGAAGAAACTACAGTAACTCCTTCAGCCAAATAATCACTTTGACGGCTAATCACAATATTATGTCGGTTGGGCAGTGCTTTTCCAATAGACTCGAAGGTTTTCCGGCCCATTATTATAGGATGACCTGTAGTCAGGTTTTTAAAATGCTTCAGATCAGCAGGAAGGTGCCAGGGTAACTGATTGTCCTTTCCGATACCGTTGTTCTCATCGACAGCTACTATAAGGCTGATTTTCATCTTTATATAATTGTTTTTAATGGCGATGAAGCTTGCATGAGCTTATATTCATGTCGTTGTGTGAGCGGTAAGCTCATGCAGGTTTCATATGGCCACAGCTCCTTTAATGTGAGGATGTGGATCATAATTCTCCAGCGTGAAGTCTTCGAACTGGAAATCAAAAATATCCTTTACCTCAGGATTTAATTTCATTTGCGGAAGCGGGCGGGAATCCCGGCTCAATTGAAGTTTGGTTTGATCGAGGTGATTATTATATAAATGGGCATCCCCAAGTGTATGAACAAAATCTCCTGCCTTCAGGTCGCACACCTGAGCCACCATCATTGTGAGCAAGGCATAGGAAGCAATGTTAAAAGGTACTCCAAGGAAAATATCAGCACTGCGCTGATAAAGCTGGCAGCTTAACTTTCCCTCAGCCACATAAAACTGAAAGAAGCTATGACAAGGCGGAAGGGCCATGTTTTCAATCTCAGCAACATTCCAGGCTGACACAATTATCCTTCTGGAATCAGGATTTGTTTTAATCTGGTTTATAATGGCAGTGATCTGATCAATATGGCCCCCGTCAGGTTTTGGCCAGGACCGCCACTGCGATCCGTACACCGGACCTAATTCTCCATTCTCGTCGGCCCACTCATCCCAAATACTTACCCCATTTTCTTTAAGGTATCTGATATTCGTTTCACCCTTTAAAAACCAGATTAGCTCATGGATGATCGATCGTAAATGAACCTTCTTTGTAGTAACCAAAGGAAAACCTTTCTGCAAGTCGAACCGCATCTGGTATCCAAAAACACTTATCGTCCCTGTGCCGGTGCGGTCATGCTTTTGGATGCCGTTTTCGAGCACGTGCTGCATTAGGTTGAGGTATTGTTTCATTCCTTCAATTAGTTTTAGTCGTTGGCAGTCTTTGCCCGTTTACCAGTACGTGTTACCAGTTGCCCGTTGCCAGTTACCAGGCTGGGCGCCCAGCTAAGTCTCCAGTCTGGTAACGGGTAACTGACAGCTGGCAACTTAAATGTGCAACGTTTACAGTGCAAATAAAATAAATGTATTTTTGCCATCCTATTTTTGTTCAAAACTATATGTGATGTTCACAATATGATAGTGTTTCCAAACGCCAAAATAAACATAGGATTGAATATTGTCAGTAAGAGAGCCGACGGCTATCATGATCTTGAGACAATATTCTATCCAATAATGATAAAGGATGTGCTCGAAGTTGTGGAGGCAGAAGATTTTTCATTTACTTCCAGCGGGTTAGAAATACCAGGCGGATCACAAAGTAACATTTGCCTTAAGGCATACGAACTGCTTTCGCGAGACTTAAAGCTGCCCACCGTTCATATACATCTTCACAAGAATATTCCAATTGGCGCAGGATTGGGCGGGGGCTCTGCTAACGCATCATTTTTCATAAAGTTGATGAACGACAAGTTCTTCTTAAACCTAAAAGCGGAGGAAATGGAGCATTATGCGTCGCAACTCGGTGCAGACTGTCCTTTTTTTATTCAAAACAAACCGGTATTTGCTACCGGTAAGGGAGATAAATTTGAGAAAATTCGGTTAGACCTGAGTAAGTATTTTCTGGTACTTGTTATGCCTGCTTTACACGTCGCCACTTCCGAAGCATTTGTAGGCATAGTTCCGAAACCTGCCGCTAAAAGTCTCAAAGACTTAATAGGAAATAATATTTTCACCTGGAAGTCTTCTGTTGTAAACGATTTCGAGCCTGGCATTATCAAAAGATTCCCAGAAATAGGATTTATCAAGGACTCCCTTTATAAGGCAGGAGCTATATACGCTTCAATGAGCGGTAGTGGCGCTTCTGTATTTGGCATATTTGAATCTCCTTTAAAACTGCCGGACTTGGAGGTGGGGAATAGGGTTTTTTATGCAGTTTGATTAATGGAGAGTGGAGAATCAACCCGTTGCAACTTTCCATTCTCCACTCTCCACTATTTCATTAGTTTCCTTCTCAAAAAATCCGCCGTTACCTCGCTTACCTTTACCCCATTAGAGTACTTCATCCAGTGGTGGGTATCATCAGGAATAGCGAGATATTCAAAATCAAACTTCTTGTCTTCAAATCGTCTGGCCAGGTCTACGCTTTGGCTGAAGTTTACGTTTCTATCGTCATCAGCATGTATAATTAAGGTAGGAGAGGTCCATGTATCAAGATAAGTAACAGGAGAGGAACTTATTACTGCCTTTTCATAGAGTTCCTGATCTGGAGCTGGTTCCCTGGTTGTTTGATTAGAACTGGCGAAACGATTATTAACACCATGAATATCAACTCCCGCAGCAAAGAGTTGGGAATCTTTTCCAAGACCTAAGGCTACAAGATATCCTCCATAAGAGCCTCCGTAAATGCCAATCTTCTTTGAATCTATATTCGGCTGTTTTGCAAGCCACTCAGCAGCCGCTTTTACATCCTGGTATTCTGAAGCGCCCATGGCACCTGCATTTAAAGCTTTTTGAAACTTATACCCATAACCGATGCCAAGGCGATAATTAACTGATAGTACTGTAAAGCCGAGATTTGCCAGATATTGGTTTAAGCCATAATCAATCGCATAATAATCCATAAAATGCCAGCCAAGAACCATCTGACGTTGAGGCCCGCCATGTACATATACCACCGCCGGCCTTTTTCCAGAGCCTGCATTTTTTGGCTCAAACAATTGCCCATAAACGGTTTGCCCGTCAGGTGCCTTAAAAGTAAGGTGCTTTGGGATTACCAGCTGAGTTAGCGGGAAACTTGCAGGGATCAAATTTTGTCCAAGAAGTCTGACCGGCCCTTTCTCAAAACTCATAACTGCTGGCAACAAAGGCCTTTGTGCTGTTGAGCTAAGAAACGCGATAGTGGTATTGTCTCCGGTTATTACAGGATAGGCTTCTATTCCGTCACCAGGAGTAAGGATTTCCATTCGGGCCCGGTCTACCGGTACTTTCACTATATGCCTGCGATCAATATCTGAAGCATCACTTCCTGCATTCGCAGCGAAAACCAGCCACTTTCCATCATTACTCAAACGAATCTGTTCCACCATGAAATTACCGGGCGTGAGTAAGACCTCTTTGCCACCTTTTGTGTCTACCGAGTATAAATGCGGCCACCCATCCTGGTAGGACACAAATACTATTCTATTAGAAGCAGCCCAATGAAGATTGGTTCCGCCCTGCGTTGATGGCACAGATCCTTCGAGAGTTTCAGGTGCCTTCCATATTGGCATACCCTTGCCACTTGCAACATTGGCTGTCCAGATTGTCCATGGTTGATGTCTTCTGGCAAAAATGGAATCAGTTTTACCGCCAGTTCCAGGCATTCTGACGAACGCCAGACTCTTACCATCAGGTGACCAACGAGGGGAATTATCTCTCGAGAAAGCAGGCTCGATCCAATTGATAGGGCTTTGTTCATCTGAATATACACCGATAAATGAGTGATCACCTCGCGACGATACGAAGGCAATTTTACTACCGTCAGGAGAATAGCTTAACGAGCCTGTCGAGCCTCTTGCGTAAAATAACGATTTGGCTCCGGCAGAACCATCAATAGGAACGCTCATGACCTGTCCGCCCCTTGAGAACAAAACGAGGTCGCTGGCTGGTGATATGATGGGTTCATCTGCTTCAGCAAGAACATTAGTTTTTCCACCCTCGAAAGAAATACTCAGAATCTGCACTTTTGCCTCTATTGGATCGAATGCAGCATTAACGGGCATTGAAGAGTTGCTGCCTCCGTGGTCGCCTCCGCGTACAAAAACAATCCATTTGCCATCAGATGAGATCGATAAGCTGGTAAGCTCTTGTCCATCATCTTTAGTATATTCTGTAATTTTTTTGGGAGTAAAATCTGGTGCTTCTGCAACGTAAATATTTCTTCTGCCTTGCTCATTTAATGCCCAGGCTATTTTAGAACCTGAAGCACTGCTTGTAAGTTCGGAAGGAAATGGATAGGACAAAACTGACTCCACTGTAAACGTTTGAGAATATAGTCGGCCAGTAAAAAAAATACTGTAAACTAAAATTAATACTGATACATTTTTGTTCATTTTTTCAAGCTGTTTGAATCTCATTTTTGAAGAGTGTAATATAAGTATCCCATAATAAAAAAGCCCCCCGACAAATCGGAGGGCTTGTAATTTTATTCAAGTGATTTTATAAGTCCCACCATAGTTTGGCCGTACGCGATGGATCTGCCGGCACATTTACACCATTCTTGCTTCTTTCACCAATGGTGAAGTCTAGTCGTCTGATGAATGTAGGTAAAACCGCATTCAAAGGCATACCAAAGTCCTTGTAGCCGTAGTTATATCTTCTGGCATCGTTCCATGCTTCAGGATTAAGATATGTTGCAATATATTTTTCCTTAAATATTAAACCTAAGGTTAAATTTGCTGCACCTACTGATACCCGGGGATCTGCGAGATAAACATTCCGTTCAGCCGGAAGAACCTGAAGTTTGTCCATGTTAGCAGTGATGCCCGCAAGATAAGCTGCATATGCTCGTGGCTTATCCGTTGCAAACGCTGCTTCAGCTTCGATAAATTTAAGTTCTGCGAAAGTTACCAATAGGATCGGAGCGGTATCGCTCGTCCACGGAGAGCTAATAGCAATATAATTTTCATCTTTCACCGTGTTATTGTGTGGTGGATTCAAGCGATTACCAGCGCCGTTAACAGTACCAATCCACTTAGGATAGTTGGGATTATTTGGCACAACTGTAGGATCAGTTATTTTAGGCAGCCTTGGATCGAAGATACCATAGGTCTTACCATTTAGATGATCAATGAATTGTTCCGATAACCAGCCACCCAAAGTAAGCAAAGCATTGTTTCTGGCTCCCTGAGCCCAGGTATTCCGTAAGGTAAAGGTAGCCATACCTGCGTCATCAGCATTTGATGTATAAGAGTTTGACAAAGCTGTTAAAACTGCAGTAGCATTAAAGGCAGGGGTTTTACTGACCTTGATTAATAGCCGTGCTTTTATAGCATAAGCAGTTTTTAACCATTTTGCACGATCGCCTCCATGAATAAGATCGCTGGTCGCAGCCAGTTTTATCGTAGCATTTGTTTTAGATAGTTCAGCAATCGCTTCATCTACTAATTTAACAGTTGTTGCATAAATCTCCTGATCTGTATCATATTTCGGCGTGAAATTAGAAGGGTCAAATGCCTGTGAAAATGGCGCAGCTCCCCAAAAATTGTTCACAATAATTAAATGATATGCTAAGAGCAAATTTGCAACGCCGAGGTACTCGCTCGAAGTGCCTGCAGCCAGCTTTTTCATTTCATTAATGTCTGCCATAGCAAAATACAATGCATCCCAGGTGCCCGTGAAATTTATAGTCTCATAAATATCACTTGCTGCCCCTGCAACGGGGTTCGCGGTATACTGAACGTATGGGTTGATAACACTTCCTGCGTCTGCAGTACGTAAACCTGTTTTACTTGTGACAGTTGTTAACAAAGCCGGCAGGGTAGGAACATTGACCTGATTGGGATTAGCGCTCAATTCGTCAAAATATTCCTTGCCGCAACTTTGAAATACCAAAGTTGAGACTGTAGCTAATATGAATGTGTATTTATATATTTTTCGCATTATCGTTTTTATTAAAATCCAACATTTAGGGTAAATAAGAAAGTTCTCGCGGCCGGGTAAGTCATACCGGCAGAACCATCGACGTTGCTTCCGCTATCTGCCGATAAAGATTCTGGATCAAGTCCGTAATATTTGGTATAAAGCCAAAGGTTGTTTCCTGTAACAGAAATTGACGCGTTGCGGACAGCTTTAGAAGGTAACCAGGTCTTTGGAAGTGAATACTGCAGGCTCGCCGAACGTAAACGAACCCAGGATGCATCATCCACAAAAGGTTCAGAAAGGGACCTGTGATAATTCCTGTAATAGCCCTCACCGTAATTTACTCCATCCGGCCCTAGTCCTTGATTTAACCAAACACGCTTCGTATTAGGAGTGCCATCAGCTAAAACGCCCTCAAAGACCTTGAAATCTCTTCTGTCTCTTGTGTAATCTGCGATTCCAAATGCTGAATTAAAGTTTTCAAGCCTGTTGAATTTCTCAAAACCCCAGCGTGCGTCAACAATCGTTGAGAGAGTTAGGCGTTTGTAGCTGAAATTATTAGTTAGACCACTAATCCAATCAGGTTGTGAGTTTCCTAATAGTTTTTGTCTGGTTAGAGAGGAAATAGGGAAACCATTGGCTCCGATTAATAAAGGACGATTCTTATCTGTGTAAAGAGGATCTTCCTTATCAGTACCGTAATATCTTAAGTAATAAGATCCGTAGATATTACCATATGGAAGTCCCGGAACAAGTTTAAATGTTACCGGAGAATTAATATATCCCCCTGTTGCAGCACCATAGACAATCTCCGTCAGACCTTCTTTGAGACTCATTACTTTATTTTTGTTTGCAGAGAAGTTTAATGATGCGTCCCAGGTAAAGTTTGTTGTCTTTATTGGAGTCCCGCCTAGTACCAACTCAATTCCCCGGTTTCTGATACTTCCGGCATTAATCGATGCGGTTGCATATCCTGTTGCAGAAGTTATTTGCGCCCGGGTAATTTGATCTTTACTTAATGAGGAGTAATATGTAACATCAAAACTTAATCGGTTTTTAAAAAAAGCCATCTCAAGCCCTGCTTCATAGGTATCTGTGAACTCGGGCTTCAGGTTCATGTCTCCCAAATTGGAAGCAATTGTCAATCCTGTTAATCCGGTTGGTAAGCTTCCGTAATTTCCAAATCCTGTTGAAGTTGAATAAGGCGCTGCATCTTTACCAATTTTTGCATAAGATAACCTCAGCTTGCTTTGACCAATAAACTCAGGTAGTTTGATGTTGTCGGAGAACACGTAGGCTAAGCTAGCAGAAGGATAGAAGAATGAACGGTTTTCAGGTGAAAGTGTTGATGTGATATCTTGTCTTCCTGTAACGGATAAGAAAAGGAAATCCTTGTAGTCAAAATTAGCTTCTCCAAAAAAACCATTCGACCGGTATTCAGTTTTGCTTTGAGAAACATCAAACACTTTAGCATTTACAAGTCTGAAATCGTTGAAGATACTTAGCTGGCTTCCTAAAATTCCAGAATTTTTTTGACTCCTGTCATAAAGTTCGTATCCCAATCTAAGAGTTCCGGTAATGTTAGATGTAAGTTTTTTTGTGGCGTTCGCAAGGAAAGTAGAGTTGATCGCCCTGTACCCTGTATTATATTCACCTACGAAACCGTCACCATTATCGTACACACGTTCTCCAGGAATACCTCTTGGACCTGGTGCAGTTCTGAATCTATTATCAGTATAGGTATCAACACCTAATCTATAATTGAAGTTTAACCATTCAGTTGGAGCGTAAGTGAAGTTAGTTCCGGCAATATACCGGTTCACGTTATCCTTTAGTCTGTTTGTAGCAGCCCCGAAAATAGGGTTGTTAGTGCCGCGGAATTGCTGAATCCCCTCAGGAGTGATGTAGTCACGAACATCCCACCGACCAGAATAGTATGTTAAGCTCTCTCCATACCGATCGGCATCGAAACGGTAACCTCCTGAATTTGTGTAGCTCATATTAACACCCGCTTTAATTTTCGGACTAATTGTAATGTCCGTATTCAGTCGTGCTCCAAGGTTTTGATAGTCGGTAAATGGAAGCATTCCATCATGATTAAATTGCGATAATGACGAGAAGAATTTAATGTTTTCTGAACCTCCTGTAAATGAAAGTGTATTCCTGATCTGCGAACCCGTATCAAACGCATTTTTGTAATTCTCAAATAACTTGTCAGGATGTGTAGGGTCGATAACTTT
The DNA here is from genome assembly GCF_046590655.1 of Daejeonella sp. GTDB lineage: Bacteria > Bacteroidota > Bacteroidia > Sphingobacteriales > Sphingobacteriaceae > Daejeonella. The sequence goes on along the minus strand of NZ_JBKJUM010000170.1, from coordinate 43,588 downwards.
AGCCTCGGCAATAGTTGGGCCCCAGGCCGGACCTAGACCGATCGGAGTATACACACCTAAAATACCGGCTGTGTATTCAGTTTGAACGTCTGGTGTTTTGTTTACATTCTCAAAGCCATAAGTACTGGTGAAGTTTGTACGGATACCTGTCCCGGTACCTTTCTTGGTGGTTATAACAACCACTCCGTTAGCACCTCTAAGACCGTATAATGCAGTTGCAGCTCCACCTTTTAATATATTGATAGATTCTATTTCATCCGGATTAATGTCGGAGATCCGGTTACCAACTGAACGAACGTTATTCCCTGAACCTGCTCCGGCCAGTGACGTAGAGTTGTCTACCTGAACACCGTCAATTACATATAAAGGATCATTCGAACTCGATGCATCAATGGAATTTATACCACGAATACGGATGTTTGCACCCTGACCTGGCCCGCCGCCTACACTTGATATCGTCGCTCCTGCAACTTTACCCTGAAGTGCATTCAAAAGGTTTGATTGACGATTGACATTTAGTTCTTCCGCGTTTACACCCTGGGCAGCGTATCCCAGCGACTTTGACTGTCGTGCGATGCCAAGCTGTGTAGTTACTACCACTTCTTCAAGTGCTTTACTATCTGCAGATAAAGCCACATTAATTACAGATTGCCCGCCAACGGTTACTTCTTTTGCCGAAAACCCAATAAAGGTATATACTAACACAGCACCACTTCCAGGAACCTGGATACGGTACATTCCGTTGGCATCAGTAGTTGCTCCGGTATTCGTGCCTTTCAGCCGTACGCTCACCCCTGGCAGGGTTGAACCGTCTTCAGCTATGGTGACTTTACCGCTTATATCCCGAACCTGCGCATTTGCTGCAAAGGCTGTGAATAATAAGACAAGTAAAAAAAGTGTAGAGATTTTTTTCATACGAAACATATTTAAATTGTTAATGATGCGGAAATTTACGAATCTGTTGCAGAAAAAAAGAATCAGAGATTTATTTTATGAGCTTAAATCTCAGAAATCAAGCTGGTGTGCGGGTGCAGAAAAACATGGAAATTGGAGAAATATTCCAATTAGTAGTTTGAAAATAGAAAATTTGGTGGGTATATTTAAAATTTATCCAGTTCAGCATAATGCAGATTGATGCCGATTTTAATTTTTAAGTGCAGGAAGTGTCCTGTTTAAAAACTAATCAGGTATTCGATCGGATCAGAAACTTGCCGGATTACAGGAGTTACTAAAAACTGATAATAATATCAGAAAAGTAAACATGCAGAACAATTTCATTTTGAAATCTGATGATCTTTTTAATCGTGTATACGCTCTTTTCATAATTGATAGTTTCGATATCAATCCGTATACAATTTATGCACCAATCCAGCGTTTGTGCCGCCAGTATGTAGTATATCCTTTTAATGAAGATTTATGCTGCAAAAGTGGCTATTTTTTTTAGCATTTAACCTTTCAAATGTATACAATACTATACAAGAGGGGGTTAAAATAGCATAAGAGATTATTTCCTGACAATTAGCTATTTCGATTATCTGATGTAATCGCGGTCCTCTTCACTTAGGGTATGTTCATCAGTATCAATTCGATTATTTACTGGGACGCTGCTAATTTCATGAGTGTTTGAAACAATTTTCTTTGCCGGCCTCCCCGCTAAAAATCCGACGATCAAACCCAAACCGAACATTGAGCCCAGGATAGTTAATTTCGGAATCCGGGCATCTCCAAAAATCCAAAAATCTATTTCGTCGGTGTTATTCATTAATATAACGGTTACCAAAACAGAAATTATAATGATGAATATAGTTTTGAAGTTCATTTTTAATGGTTTGGAATTTCTAAGATCGGGTTTAATAATGGGAAATGCAATGAGTGTAAATGATGATCCCCGGCGAATATCTGTGCCGGTGGGTGGGGGGAGCTGTCAGCCTCTTTAGTTCAATATGCTTATCCTGAAGCAAAGTACTTTAATATCACAAATTATAATTAAACCCTAACTCAAAAACCGGCGACCTAAACCTTCTTTCATTCAGAAATATCAGTTTTCCGCTAAGTGCAAAGTCGGGTAAATAGAAGCGCAGCAGGTTCATGTCTGCGTTTAGTTCCAGTCCATAAGTCGCGGGCGTAAATTGATTCCCTTTCCCGATATTTTGAAAATCAGCAAACAGTCCGCCTCTTATCCTTTTGATATATGCAAGAGTTGATATCTCCGCATCAGGATAAAGTAAAGGCAAGCGATAGTCCAGAAGGAGTGTGTTTCTAACTGGGCGGGATTTTAAACTTGCATAGCCGCTTACCCTTGGGATATCCACATTAAACCGATAAATACCGCCGGCATTCTGATAATTGAAGCTGGCCTGCAGCGAATGGTTTGTTAGAAGACCAGGAACGAAAAAAGAGGTTTGAAGCCGCAGAATATCGCCGCTGAGGTTATTGTCGAAGGGTAAGGACTGATAAGACAGGCTTACATTCTGTCCCCACCTGGGTGCGAGGTCTCTGAGGCTGCGCTGCGTATTGTGGCTGAAGTAAAGCTGATATTGTAAGGGGAAACGGATTTTATCTGTAAAACGTGCAGGCCGGTTGCTTATCTGATACCGCGAGGTGTAACTGGTAAGTCCGCTGACTCCCATGGAATATGTTTTGTTCAGGCGGTTGGCCACGAAAGGGATTCTGATTTCCATTTCCAGAAAATCCTCCCGCCAGTTAACGGGAATAAAGGTGGTGGTTCCCCCCTGTGTTTGTGATACGTTGGCGAGCCTTGCACGGTTGATATACCTTACATCCAGCAGGGGATAAAAGCGTTTATAAGTGAAACCTGCAAGATATTCGCTTTTTCTCAGCCCAGAATTAAATTGATAGCCGGTGTAGAAACTGAGAGTGTTAAGCTGATTGTTTGACTTTACTTTTAATCCGATGTTCATGTCGCTGTTAAACTCATTATCTTCAACAATGGCAGCAAGGCTATGAAAGTAGAACAGGTTGCGGAATTCAGTATAAGGTTTTATAGGATAGTTCTCCCGCGGTACATTATCCAGAACAGTGGAATCAGATTCCTGTAAGACGAGTGGTTTTGCATAATCAATAAATAAATTCTTGATTTCTGACACAGACAAGCCAGGATTATTATTCAGCGGTATGGAAGCTATATCATCGCCCTTGGTCTGGAAAATGTTGAACAAGATGGCATTGTTAACCTTGTCATACGATGGATTTGACGCGCCATAAGATGCCGAAGTCAATTGCAAGGCGCCAGTTCCAGGCCGGATGGAGTAAATGTTGTTTATGCCATTAAAATGGGCCCTGAATAGAATCGTCTCTCCGGCATAGACGGGTCTTGATAATTGCTGCCACTGAAAATCAAGTATCACTTTATGCGAGCTATCCAACCTGTTGATTTCTATAAGTGCTGCCCCGGCTTTACTGACAGCGACGCAAATTATCCGTGTGCCGTCGTTACTATAAGAAGGAGTTTGCAGGATATAATTGTCGTGGTTTGGGAAAACTCTTAACTCGCTGCCGCTTTCCGGATCGATTTCGACAATTTCTGCTCTGTTAGCAAGATCAATCCGTACAGCTGCAATGTTTTTGCCGTCAGGGGACAGCACAGGAGCGAACAGCCTGCTTTTATGAGTTAATTGTTTATAGGTGGTATTCGTGAGGTCGAAAATGTTAATGACATTATACGAACGTTTTTGATAACGCTTATCATACCTGAATTCATCCCAAACAACTCTACCATTTGAGTAATTAAAGTTGCTTTCAGTTTGAAACCCTATTTTCATAACCAGGTGCTCTTTTCCGGTACTGTCCAATTTTATAAGTTCAGGAGTTCTGTCGAGGCCTTTTCTGAGTACCAAAATCTCACCGGTATTCATTCTCGCCGGTAACAGATAATCGGCCGGGACGGCCTTTAATCGCTTGTTAATCGCTGGGTATTGTTGCGTTATTGAAGCGCTTTCCTGGTCTTTCCATAAACGTTGTAATTCGGCAGTGGTGGAGTCGTGTAGTAGTCGGCTGTTGAGCCCTGTAAATTTCTTCATAGACCTGCTCAGGTTATAGGGCCGGAATGGCTTGCGTGACATGCTCGTCATTAGGCTGTCCATTATTCCTTTACCATAGTCACGCTTTAATTTGCTAGTCATGAAATATCCGAGCTGGTAATATCCTGGGGTGAGGTCTTTAAATGATCCGAAATAGTTTTTCGAGTAGGAGTAGTCCTTACCACTTAGTGTATTTGTTCTGAAGATAATCTCCCAGTCTGGAAGCCTCCCGCGACCTGCATGACTCAGTGCAGTTTCAATTCCAACAGCATCCCCTTCGAAGAACCAGGGTGGAAGTGTAATGCCAAATATTGCCAGAGCTAGTTCTTCGAACAAAGGCGCTTTCAGATTTCCCGTCAGTTTGTCAAATTGAGCAACGTGTCGCAGCTCATGAACAGCAAGACTGTTCAGCCAATCCTGCATGTCGAAGTTTTGAGGAGGTGTTGTAAAGAACTCAGACCTGCGGGGAGCGAGCTGCACAAATCCGTTAGAAATCACTGCTTGATTCTGTAAAATGATGGTAATTTTTCGAGGCTGTTTACCCATACTTTCACTCACTGACCTGATCAAATGTTCCAACGTATTTGACATCCTTAATGCTTCTTTCTCCAGAATGGCAGGGTAGAGGATTTGAAAGTTTGGTGTGTTAATTTGCATCCATTTAATGCCTGGAGGGTTCTGTTCACTACCGTAAAACTGTGCGTTGGCCTCATATGAATATAAAGTAGATATAATTAATATAAGTATCTTGATATTTAATGTTTTAAATGATGATATTATACTCATAACAAGCTTGTGCTAAAATAATTAGTTATTGCGATTCTTTCGTTTAGTTTTTCAATGTATTTATACTTCATATAATTTCAATTAAATAATTGGTTATAAATACCTTGCAAATAATAATATGATACCCTATATGTTGGAATTTATCTTTATAAATTTAAAATAGCACCCTTTTAAGAGACCATTGTTGAAATCAAGCTAGAAATTTAAATGAGATATAATTTGTTTCAATTTTAGTGAAAATACGAAATCCCGGAAGGAATAATTTTAAACTCCTGACTTTTCTTTCTGAAATGTTTTGCATCGCTTTCGGGTTCAGCATAGCGCGATTTTATTCGGTCGAATAATGGGCCACGTCAAAGGTTTGTAAAGAGCTTTAGTTTATATACAATTTCGCAGTTTACAATAATGAATAATAAATCATTTTTGATTTTTATCCTCATTAGGTTTGCAATTTCGATACTGTCAATTTGAGAAATTACAGTCAATATTTAGCCAATCAAAAGAATGATTATTTTAAATTTGAATGACCCGAAAGAATAAGTTCCAGACTGACGATTAAGACTAAAAGTCGCAGCTCTGAATTTCCAGGAAATTTTCCCGATTGAAAAAGTCTGGAGTTGTAGTTAGTGTATTATTAAGTTTTTTATTTTTAACAAACGTCGATCAAATGATCTTCCGTTTTCGATTTTTTATCACCGGATATATGAATATGGTGCTCAAAATTATAAGAGCACCCGCATAGAATCCGGGTGTCATTTGCTCCCGTTTCCCGAAGAAAATAAAGGCTAGGATAATACCGTAAACCGGCTCAAGATTAGTAATTAATGCCACTCGGAATGCGGATAATTCTTTCATTACTGAAACGCCCGCGACGTACGCCAGTGATGTACAAACCGTTCCAAGCACTAATAAATACATCAGATCGCTGAAGTTGAGCTTCATAGATGCTGTGTAGCCATCTGTAATTAGTAAGTAAAGTGAAACCCATACCCAAGCCCCAATGAGCTCATAGAAGCTTATAATTGGCGCAGGGCGGCTTTGTATTTGTTTAGAATTTATAATAGAAAAAATGCTGGCACATAAAGCGCTAATCAGACCGTAAATAATTCCTTCAGTATATCTTGATTCAAATGTGAAAATCATATAAATTCCAATAATGATTATGGAACCGGTGATAATATCGAATACTGATATCTTTTGCTGTTTGAAGATCGGTTCTAAAATTGCGGTAAATAAGGTTAGCGAGGAAAGGCATACGAGGGTCACAGAGACCGTAGATGATTTTATTGATTGAAAAAATAGTATCCAGTGCAGGCCCACGATTGCACCGGTGAAAAATAGTTTCAGGAAAACTATTCTGGAAACCTTTAAGGGGATTTTTGAAATTTTGAAATATGCAAAAAGCGTTACGAATGCAATTAGAACCCGGTACCATACCAGTTGCGTTGCGGGTATGGAAATTAACGCGCCAAGTATCCCTGTGAAGCCCCAGACGAAAACAGTTAGATGCAGTATTATAAGATTTTTGTTTACCTCTGTAGTTTTTGATAACATGATGTATGAATTTAACAGATTCGTTATAGACTTCATTTTGTTAGACTATAATGAATGGAATCGGAAATTATTTTGGAGCCTTGGCTAACAGGTAAATGCCAAGTATACCAAAAATTATATTTGGAATAAATACAGCTATAAGAGGCGGGAGACCGCCTTTCAATGCAAACATATTCGAGAATTGAATAAATAGAATGTAGGCAAAACTTAAAAAAATTCCGATTCCTAGTGGAAGGCCAATACCGCCCCTCACTTTCCGTGAAGAAAGAGATACTCCCATTAAGGTAAGCACATATGCAGATAGAGGATATACGAAACGTTTATACTTTTCGAGCTGAAGATCAACCATTACCCCAGTACCCCTTGTTTGCTCTTTTTCAATTCGTTCGTTCAGTTCCCTCATGTTCATTGCCTGATAAATATTATCGTAGATCTGAAAGTCTTTCGGACGCATATCGAGAATAGTATCTTTGCGAAGCCCTGAACTCATACTTTCTTTCAAGCCGTTAATGGTACGCACAGAATAGTTTTCGATAGCCCACCGCACTTTCACCGAATCCCAGGTTATCTTGTCTGCAACAAGCTTTTGTTTAAGTTCGTATCCATCAAATTTTTCAAGTACAAACTTATAGCCGACCTTGTGATTGTTATCAAAATTCTCGATGTACACATATGTATTCTTATCGATCTGCATATGAGTATACATTTTTGAATTATCAGATTTGGGATTCACATACACATTCTCAAAATCAATTTTTAAACCATTCGTTTCCGGGATAATAAAGAGATTAAAAATAAGCGTGACCAGAAATATAACTGTGGAGGCAATGAAATAAGGCCACAAAAATCTTCGGAAACTTACACCTCCGCTTAAAATTGGGACAATTTCAGTTTGGTCGGCCATTTTAGCAGTGAAAAAAATGACAGCAATAAAGTTTATTAAAGGGGAAAGGAAATTAAGATAATAGGGAATAAAGCCTGCATAGTACTTAAAGATGATGTCCTTAATGGGGGCTTCATGTTTCAAGAAATCGTCTAATTTTTCTGAAACATCAAAGATCACAAAGATTACTGTAAAAATACCCAGAGTGAAAATGAATGTACCGAGGTACTTTTTAATGATGTACCAATCGATGATCTTGATCATTTTACAAGCGTTGAGCGACCTGTTTTACCATTTTGTTCTTCCATTCACTAAATGTCCCATCTATTATTTTAGCCCGTGCTTCAGAAACCAGCCAAATATAGAAGTGCAGGTTATGTAAAGTAGCGATTTGTGAGCCTAAAATTTCATTTGAGTGGGCCAGATGTCTGAGGTAAGCCTTACTATAGTTTCTGTCTGCAAAAAGATCGCTGTCCTCTTCAATAGCTGAAAAATCATTCTTCCACCTTTCGTTTTTTATGTTGATAATCCCATTTTTTGTAAAAAGCATTCCATTGCGAGCATTACGGCTCGGCATTACACAATCAAACATATCAATTCCTAATGCAATATTCTCAAGGATGTTTACCGGCGTTCCTACACCCATTAGATAGCGTGGCTTGTGTGCTGGAAGGATCTCACAGACGATTTCTGTCATTTCATACATATCTTCGGCAGGTTCACCAACTGAAAGGCCTCCGATAGCATTGCCTTCTCTTTCACACGACGCTATCATTTCTGCCGATTGCCTTCGAAGATCTTTGTAAACCGAGCCCTGAACGATGGGGAAAAGAGTTTGAGAATGGCCATATTTTGGTTCTGTATTATCGAAGTGCGTACAGCATCGTTTTAACCACCGGTGAGTCATTTCTATCGATCGTCTGGCATATCCATATTCACAGGGGTAAGGAGTACATTCATCAAAGGCCATAATAATATCGGCACCAATAATACGCTGTGTATCCATTACAGATTCAGGCGTAAATAAATGTTTAGACCCGTCAATATGAGATCGAAACGTGACTCCCTCCTCTTTGATTTTCCGGACACCTGATAAAGAATAAACCTGGTAGCCCCCACTATCAGTCAAAATAGGCTTTTTCCATCCGATAAAATTGTGCAGACCACCTGCAGCTTCTACTGTATGTAAGCCGGGTCTTAAATATAAATGATAGGTATTTCCTAAAATTATCTGGGCCTTTACGTCATGATCGAGTTCACGCTGATGTACAGCTTTCACCGTGCCTGCCGTACCAACCGGCATAAAAATGGGCGTTTGAATAATCCCATGATCGGTTGTGATTTCGCCGGCACGGGCCTTGGAAAGACTATCTGTAGCCTCTAGCTTAAATTTCATTCAGTATTTTTGTAGCCGCAAAAATAGCAAATATAAAAGGTGAAAGTTATAAACTAATAAGTCTGCCCCAATCCGCTGATAAGCCAAGGCGCAAAGCCGCGACCTTTTCACTTTATTTTCTGAACAATGCCGATTGTTGGTCAAAAAATTAGAAATTTACCCGTTATAAAAGACCTTTCATCACGTGGACTATTTGTTTATTATTGTTTTAATTGCCTTCCAGATCTGCTTTTTAATACAACTTTACTTTACATTAGTAATACATCGAAAACTGGGTTCTTATAAAATAGATCAGCCAAAAATTGTTGTTGATAGCCCGGTTTCTATAATAATTTGTGCCCGGAATGAGATAGAGAATCTTAAAAAGAACCTGGGATATTTTCTTAACCAGTTTCACTCTGATTTCGAAGTTGTGGTGGTTAACGATTGCTCAAATGATGGCACTGATTGGTATTTAAGGGACCTCTCTGCAGAACACCAAAATCTAAAAGTCGTTACAATTAGTGATCACCCGAGATTTAAACACGGCAAAAAATTCGCAGTTACGCTGGGCATTAAAGCGAGCAAGAACGAAAATATGATATTCTCTGACGCAGATTGCCGACCCTCTTCTAACGAGTGGCTATCAAGAATGCAGAGTAATTTCAAAGACAATACAGAAATTGTTCTGGGTTATTCACCCTATGAACGCACGGGCGGATTATTAAACAGGATAATCCGGTTCGAAACCTTCTTCACTGCATTAAACTATATATCTTTCGCGCTGGCAGGTATCCCTTATATGGGTGTAGGCAGGAATTTAGCATATAAAAAGGCGCTGTTCTTCAAGGGAAAGGGCTTTGCATCGCACATGCATATTATGTCCGGCGACGATGACCTGTTTGTCAACCAAAACTCTACAGCATTGAATACATCTGTTGAAATACATCCTGAAGCTCATGTTTGGTCGGAACCCAAACATACTTTTGGGGCTTATTTCAGCCAAAAATTAAGACACCAGGGAGCTGGGAAAGCTTATCAGCCGGATCATAAGAAAATTCTCGGTTTGCAGGCAGGATCAGGCGTATTGTTTTATCTTTTACTTTTCGCGCTCATAGCGATTCAGGCGCAATGGTGGCTAATTTTGTCGATATATCTGATTCGTGTAGCTGTGCAGTTGTTTGTTTACGTACCTTGCTTCCGCAAATTAAATTGCGCGGATCTGATATGGTGGATGCCTATTCTGGATTTCATTTATTACTTTTATCTGATGTTTTTAAGCTTCGTCGCTGTGTTTAAGAAAAGACTGGAATGGAAATAAATCCTAACTTTTCGCCCAATGCGAAAAATGACTTTTATGTAGTCGCGAGAGCGAAGGATGGCGATCAGAAAGCTTATGCGGAACTGATGCAGCGCTACAAGGATTCAATATATTTTATGGCTCTTAAGATGGTTAACAATAAAGATGACGCCATGGATCTGACCGTCGAAACCTTCGGTAAAGCGTTCGAAAACCTCGAAAAGTATAAGCCCGATTTTGCTTTTAGTACCTGGTTGTTCAGGATAGCTACTAATAACTGTATAGACTTCATTCGTAAGAAAAGGTTGAATGTGATTTCACTCAATAGCCTGACTGACCATGATGGTGAGGAAAGACAATTCGAAGTAAGGTCGGAAAATTTAAATCCCGAAGAAACGTCCATTAAAAAGCAGGAGAATGAAAAGCTCAAGAATATAGTGGATCAGCTACCGTCCCGGTATCGTACCTTGATCATTTTACGCTATTTTGAAGAGCAATCGTATGAAGAAATTTCTCAGCAGTTGGATTTGCCCCTTGGAACCGTGAAAGCCCAACTTTTTCGGGCCCGCGATTTAATGGCGAACGTTATGAACCGAAAAAAGACCAGTTTACGAAGTGACTTCTGAGCTCATTTCGCATTACTTCCCGGATCTAAGCCGGAAACAGAAGGATCAGTTTGCTGAACTGGATGAACTTTACCGGTTTTGGAATTCACGTATAAATTTGGTCTCACGGAAGGATATTGACATGCTTTATCTTCATCATATCCTTCATTCCCTGGCAATAGCTAAAGTAATACGTTTTCTTCCTGGCGAGAAAATCCTTGATGTGGGAACTGGTGGAGGTTTCCCTGGTGTTCCCCTGGCAATTTTGTTCCCGGAAACTCATTTTCACCTTGTGGATTCGATTGGAAAAAAGATCAAAGTAGTCAATGAAGTAGCACTCGCAAGCAATCTCAGCAACGTAGTAGCAACTCATGCCCGCGCCGAGCAAATTAACGATAAGTTCAATTTTGTCGTTTCACGTGCTGTTACACGCTTATCTGAATTTTATCCCTGGATTAAAGGGAAATTTTCAAATAACTCAATGAATGAGATACAGAATGGGATTTTATATCTCAAGGGGGGTGATCTCACCGAAGAAATAGCTGAATCAGGCTTGAATGCCCAGCTAATTCCTCTCAATGATTTTTTTAAGGAAGATTATTTCGAAACCAAGTTTGTGGTTTATATTCCGCAGTGATAAGGAACTTCCATGGGTGATTTCCCGTACCTCAAATTTCCTTTGCACCTCATGAGTCATAAAATTTGCTTCTTAATTCTGAACTCTGACTTCAGACTTCTGACCTCATATCTCTGACCGTTCCCTTTTCCGAACGCACGTAATACTCATTTTTTTGAATCGTAGTTAAAATATGCGGATTTTGATCTTATGTCCTTACTGCATAAAATTGCTCTGTCCTGTATCACTGGTGTAGGATCCATCCTTGCACGAAATCTCATTAGTTATTGCGGAAGTCCTGAGGATGTTTTTATCGCAAAGAAAAAGCATCTCAGCAAAGTACCTGGAATAGGGCCCAAAACTTTGGAGTTAATAGGGAATCATCGTGCATTTGAACGCGCAGAAAAGGAGCTGGCATTTATTAATAAATATAATATTCAGGCTTTATTCCTTACCGATAGCGCATATCCCAAGAGACTAAAAAATTGTTTCGACGCACCAGTGATGTTATATTTTAAAGGGAATGCAGACCTCAATGCTGGCAAGGTGATAAGCGTTGTGGGTACCAGAAATTCAACGGAATACGGTAGAGAAATCTGCCGGAGCTTATTGGCCGGCCTGAAAACACATAATGCATTAATCGTGAGCGGACTAGCATACGGCATTGATTTTTTGGCACACAAGGAAGCTCTGAAAAACTCATTGTCTACCGTGGGAATTATGGCGCATGGTCTGGACAGGATTTACCCAGCACAGCATAGGCCCCTGGCTGAAAAAATGGTAGCTAGCGGGGGATTGCTGACCGAATTTCTCTCTGGAACAGTTCCCGACCGTGAAAACTTTCCTAAGCGCAATCGTATCATCGCTGGCCTGGCCGATGTAACAATAGTCGTAGAAGCAAATATTAAAGGTGGAGCTTTGATTACCGCAGATCTCGCTAACTCTTATAACAGAGATGTTTTTGCCTTTCCCGGCAGGATTAACGATGAATATAGCTCCGGTTGTAATCACCTTATAAAAACCAACCGCGCCAATCTTATCACCAAATTAGCCGATCTGGAGTATATTTTAGGTTGGACCGAATTACAAAATCAACCCAGGGTGAATACACAATTAAGTTTGGCCATTAACCTTTCAGATGAGGAGAAAAAAATCGCAGAGGTTCTATTGGATAAGGGATGCATTATTGTTGACGAGCTCGCAATTTTAACAGGATTGCCTCAAAGCAAACTTGCTTTAACTATTCTCGGCATGGAGATGAAAGGAATAGTTATTGGACTGCCGGGAAATGTTTACAAACTTGTTTGATAAAAAACAACATCAGTCTTGTTCATTTTTAGGATAATCGTAGAAAACTATTTCACCCGTTCCGGTACTCACTAAACTCCAGTCGTCGAAGGGAAATTGTATCAACACCATGCCGCATGTTGGTATATTGTACAGATCTGTATCGCAAAGGTTGCCCACCAGATCTGTAATTCCGGGATTGTGACCAAATAGGGAGGTAAATGAATAATTGTTGTCTAACTTATTAATAACGTTTATCAAGGTAGTTGTCAAAGCCTCGTAAATCCGGGGTTCTTTTATGATGTCGGATTTCTTAAGACCAAGTTCTTTCGCAAAAAGCCGCGCTGTTGTTAGGGCGCGCATAGCCGGACTGCTGACGATTTGCTGAGGAATTTTGCCTCTCCTCAAAAGGCGCTTTGCCATTTCGGGCGCGTTCTTTTCTCCCCGCGAATTAAGGGGGCGTTCAAAATCAGAAAGTTTAATATCATCCCAGTCAGATTTGGCGTGGCGCACTAATAATAATTGTTTAGACATCGGCTTGTTGACTTATTGCTATAAGGTTTATATTATTCATGCATTTAAAATGTCCTCGTGGACATTTATCAAATCCAATTTTCGAACACGGCCGGCACGGAAGCCCTTCCACTTGATATATATGAGATTGTCCTGTCAGGTAAGGATACATTCCAAATTCAGGAACAGTACTACCCCAAATTGATAGGATTCGTTTTTTAAAGGCAGCTGCAATGTGCATTAAGCCAGTGTCATGTGATATTACTGATCTTGCCATTTTAACTAAAAAGGCGGACTGATCAAGTTTGAATTTCCCACATCCGTTAAAAATATGTTCACCTGATGCGTTGGCTATAGCTTCCCCGCGTTCCACATCGTCCGGTCCACCAAGCAGGACCACGGGCCGCCGTATCAACCGGCATAATTCAATCAATCGCATAACAGGAAGGCGTTTCGTGGCGTGCTGGGCACCTATAATAAGCGCAATGAACTGTTGATGTGATGGGGGCAGCAGTAATTTGAGATGGTGTTTGCCAACTAGAAAATAATCCAGACCAGCTCCGTCATTTTTTACACCCAAAAATTCTGCTGTTTTTAAATATCTTTCGACAATATGCTCTTTTGGAAGACAATTTATTCTGAAATTAACTAACAGAAATTTCTGCAAATTCAATTTATTAAATGATGAACTCGGTTTTCCCAGCTTTCTTTTAATAACCAGCGTGCGCAAATTGTGATGAAGGTCTATGATATGGTCAAAATTCTCCAGTTGTAAATCAGAAATAGTTGCTGATAAGGAATCCTTTAAAAAATGAAGTTTATCAATATAAGGATTTCCAGCCAGCACTGGTTCAAACACTTTTTTAGTGATATAATGTATCTCTACATCATTCACCTGCTCCCGAATACACCGTATAACGGGTGTAGTTAAAACAATGTCTCCGATTGAGCTGAATCGAATAATCAGAATTTTAAGTTTATCTTTTTTCAATTTAGTTTTCTTCTTCTAAATAGTTCTTTTACTTGTTCCAGATCTAATGTATTCAGGCAATTGTCCTTAGATATACCGCCCTTCCTTGCAATTAAGGTACCATAATGCATATCATAAAATCCTTCCTTACGGTGGGCATCGGGATTAATAGACAAAAGAACCCCTTTTTGAACAGCGTAGTGCTGCCATCTCCAATCGAGGTCAAGTCTTAATGGATTTGCATTAATTTCAATAACTACATTATTTGCTGCACAGGCATCGATAACTTTCCGGTGATCTATTGGATATCCGCTTCGGCTAAGGAGTAATCTGCCGGTGGGATGTCCTAAAATAGTGGTGAAGGGATTTTCAATAGCTTTTATTAATCTATCAGTTGCTTTTTCTTCACTCATTTTAAGAATGGAATGCACCGAGGCAACTACAAAGTCAAAAGTTGCCAGAACTTCGTTTGAATAATCTAATGACCCGTCGTATAATATGTCCGATTCAATGCCCTTGAAAATGTGAAATGGCGCGTGCCTGATATTCAACTCCTCGATTTCGCGATGCTGAGCTGCAACACGAATTTCATTTAATCCATTAGCATAGAACGCCGACTTTGAATGATCACAAATACCAAGATAACTTAACTTTAACTCATCTTTGCAAAAAACAGCCATTTCTTCGAGAGTGTGTATACCATCACTCCAGGTGCTATGGTTATGTAATGTTCCTTTCAGATCAGAATATAATATTAGGGAAGGTAATTTGTAAGCAGCGGCCAGTTCGAATTCATTTATCCCTTCACGTAATTCTGGCTCAATAAAAGGAATTCCCGCCAGTTGATAAATCTCTTGTTCACTTTTTCCACTAATACCAGCGTTCACTAATTTTAATGCTAGTTCATCTGCATGTTCACGGCTTCCGGTTTGCAGAATCATTTGCCAGCCTAACGTTTCGGAACTGCAAAAAACCAATTTTACATTGATTCCGAATTCTGTTTCACATTCAATAATATTTTCATTTTGTACGCTGACTATTAAACCAGCGTTTGCGAGAATTGCCGAAGTTTCACTGCTAATTGTATGAACAATCAAGATATCAAGTAAATCAATTACTTCACATCTTCTGCGATATTGGCCAGTAAGAAAAATCTCCTGGGTACTGAGGTGATTTTTAAGATTTTGCAGCAGGTTTTCTGCAAAATTATCAATTCTTGCATATAAGAAACGGCCATTACTGGCCATATTAAATTCAATAACCTTCTTTATTTCTTCCTGAGTTTTAAGCCCAAATCCTTTAGCCTCTACCAGCCGGTTCTCATTGCAAGCGTAATATAGTTCGCCAACATTTTCTATTTCGAGATCTTTCCAAATCACGGTAATTTTTTTCGGTCCCAGACCTTTAATGCGCATCATTTCCACTATGCCTGGAGGCGTTTGAGCCAGAAGGTCACTTAGTTCCGGTATCGAGTTGGTTTCTATCAGAGCCCAAATTTTGGCCGCAGTACTTTTGCCAAGTCCGTCAATTTGCTCAATTTCTGCAAGAATTTTATTCGAAATAGAATAGGGGAGCTTGTCAACTTTGAAAGCGGCGTTGGCAATCGTCTTAACTTTAAATGGATTTTCATTATGCAGCTCCATCAGCTGACTTAATAGGCGCAGGGTTCTCGCTATAGTTTTATTTTCCATTGGCTATCATCTGCCCAAGATACAATCTACTTTCCTACCTAACAGTGATATTATACGGCATTCTTGCCTGAACCCCGGAAACGCTTAGCGCCGATTTCACTTGTTCGTAATATGTAAAATTATCTCCAAGTTCTTTTTTTGCAAAGTAGACGCGCACTTTATCTGCTGAATTATTAAAGAGAGATTTCAGAGGGTCTACTGGCGTTGGATAACTAATAATCCGGTAGTCTTTCAATTTTGCTTTTTTGGCAGCTGATGCAATCGCATCGTCGATATTTCCAAGTCTGTCTACTAGTCCGTTGTTTAATGCTTCCGTTCCGCTCCATACGCGGCCCTGACCTATACTGTCTATGTACGCCTGGGATTTTTTCCTTCCGTCAGCAACCTTTTTAGTAAAGGTATTATAGATTTTATCAACCTCTTGCTGAATGATCAATCTTTCACCTTCAGTAAGCGGGCGGCTTACATTGCCCAGATCTGCATAACGTCCTGTTTTGACTCCATCAAAGGTAATTCCAAGCTTTTCATTAAAGAAATTTTGCATATTTGGAATAATGCCGAATACTCCGATGGAACCTGTTATCGTGTTAGGCTGTGCAAATATTGAGTCTGCAGCACATGCTATGTAGTACCCACCTGAAGCAGCAACATCCCCCATGGAAACAATTACTGGTTTAACTTTTTTAGTAAGCGCTATCTCTCTCCACATTACGTCTGAAGCCAGAGCACTACCCCCGGGAGAGTTAACCCGAAGTACAACAGCCTTAACTTTATCATCGGTGCGCGCTTTGCGAATGGCCCGCGAAATTCGTTCTGAGCCAATATTGGTGTCGTTTCCTTCGCCGCTTATAATCTCGCCATTGGCATATATTACAGCTATTCTATTGGATGAGGCCGGCTCATCTTTGCTTTCATTTGCTGCATAATCTTCAATGCTGACTGATTTAACGTCCTTCTTTTTGTCAATTCCTGTACGTGACTTTAAATCTTCCAAAACCTGGTCTTTGTAACGTAAACCATCAACCATTTTGAACAAAACCGCATCTTTAGGATCTCTTACTTTAGCACTATCTGCAATAGTAAAGAGAGTTGCCTTCTGGATTTTTCGGCTTTCGGAGATCTTCGACAAAAAATGATCATACATTGATCCTAAAAATGAAGTGACCTGCAGACGGTTTGGTTCACTCATTTTCTCAAGTATGAAAGGCTCGACAGCACTTTTATAAGTCCCGACCTTTATTATCTGGGCCTCAATTCCCAGTTTATCCAATGCGCCCTTAAAAAACATACTTTCAGAACTCAATCCCCTGAAATCCAGCATCCCTTCTGGATTAAGATATATTTTATCAGCGGCAGTGGCCAGATAATAGGCACCCTGGGTGTAAACTTCACTATAGGCCAGAACAAATTTTCCACTTTTCTTAAAGTCAATTAACGCATTCCGTATCTCCTCAATCGTTGCAAAACCTGCTGCTATAGAGGATGCATCAATATAAATACCCTCGATATTATCATCGGTCTTAGCAGATTCTATTCCACTTAGAATTTCTTTTAGCCCGAGCGTTTTTTTACTCTCGAATCCCATGAAATCAAACTCTCCGAATGGATTTTTGTCAGCGCGTTCTGAAATTGGATAATCAAGACTCATATGCAAGACGCTGTTTGCAGATACATCAACCTTTCCATCACTACCAGCAGATGCGATAATGACCGAAATAAATACTACAAACAGTATAAAGAGCGCAAAAAACGAGAGTAATACGCCGATCATCGAGGCAAAAACAAATTTGAAAAATTCTTTCATATAAGGCTCAAAAGTTTTAACTATGCAAGTATACTAATTACAGATGCCTTGACTGCCATTTTGTTACAGGACTCTGTTAAAAAACATGTTTATCGCATATTTATTACTTGGAAGTAATCTCGGAGACAGCAAAAAACATCTCAGCGATGCTTTGGACCTGATTAGATTACGTTTAGGAACGATTCTCAAATGCTCATCCCTTTACTCCACTGCTTCGTGGGGAAAGCATGATCAACCAGATTTTCTAAACCAGGTTGTTGCCCTGAAAACACACCTCAGCCCTGATACTTTGCTGAACGGAATTTTGATAATAGAAACCCAGCTTGGCAGAGAAAGAAATGAGATGTGGGGTTCGCGAACAATTGATATAGATATTTTGCTATTTGGCAGTGAGATAATCGATCAGCCGAATCTAAAAATCCCACACCCATTTTTACATAAACGACGCTTTTGCCTTCAGCCCCTTTGTGATATAGCTCCAGACCTTTTACATCCAGTTTTGGGTCAAAAAGTGACCGAAATGTTAGCTGATTTGTCAGATAATTTATCTGTAAAAAAGTTATATTAGTCGATATTTTTGTCTATGCCCGAAAACTCCAATCCAAGTGAACCAGAATTCAAAATCGACTTATCATATCTGCGTGATGTTTCGAGCGGAAGTAATGAATTTATGATAGAGATGATCGATTTGTTTCTAGATCAAACACCGGCATACTTTGAACAATTAAATCAATTTATATCTGAAAAAAACTGGACCAGAGTGGCAGAAATAGCCCATAAGATAAAACCAACCCTGGCGTTTATGGGTGCTGATGCTGCGAAAGAAAGTATGGCAGAGATAGAAAGCAGTGCCCGGAGTTTAACCAATACAGAAACCATTGCACCCAAGTTCAATTCACTTTACGTCTTCAGCTCGGATTTATATACCAAGCTTATCGAAGTGAAAAAAGAGTTGAAATTGGCTGATTAAGCGCTCGTTAATTTAAATTCATAGCTTTCCATTATTAGATTTGCAAGAAGTTTCCTGCATGCTACATCTACTTTTTGGTGTGCTATGGTCTCATTATCAGCCTCAAGCTCTAGTGTGATATGTTTACCAACTCTCACGTTTTGAATTTCCGGTAATCCAAGATTTTTCATACTGCCCGTTACAGCTTTACCTTGTGGGTCAAGAATTTCTTTGAGTGGCATGATATTAACTTCGGCGATAAACTTCATTTTGTTGTTCTGAATTGGATAAATGATATTATAAAGTAGGCTACCATAATTAGTGGCACTGCGGCAAATTTAAATATTAACAGCAAAACAAGTGAGGAAAAAACTAAAATATAACGGTATAAGTTCCTTGTTAGATTAATTCCGCTGAATTTTAAAGACATTAGGTGAATCTCGGAGATAAGCAGGAGTCCCATCCCTAAACTAAATACAGTTAAGAATATTGGATTTTGCAGATAGCCTGAAACTAAATTTCCGCTTGCGGCAATAAATGGTAAAGAAGCTATTAACATTGCATTTGCCGGGGTAGGTAAGCCGATAAAATTCTCCGTTTGCCTAAGGTCGTTATTAAATTTCGCTAGCCTTAGCGCAGAGAAGATGGCAATAAGAAATGCCG
The DNA here is from genome assembly GCF_046590655.1 of Daejeonella sp. GTDB lineage: Bacteria > Bacteroidota > Bacteroidia > Sphingobacteriales > Sphingobacteriaceae > Daejeonella. Next base: position 24,552 of record NZ_JBKJUM010000170.1, on the reverse strand, counting down.
AATAATGCAACCACTCGCTTGTTGAAGAAGCTGCAACGAAAAGCTGATAAATTATTACCGAGGGTAGTACACCGAAACTGACAACATCCGCCAGCGAATCAAGATCCTTACCGATGTCGGAATAAGCATTTAATAGCCGAGCGAGCATTCCGTCAAGAAAGTCAAAAACAGCAGCAACCAAAATGGAATAAGATGCCAGCTCCAGTTTTCCTTCAAACGCAAAAACAATACCCAGGCAGCCACTGAAAAGGTTCAGGCATGTTACTGCATTAGGGATATGTCTTTTCATATGACGATGGGCTTTGATTTTTAGCCTCTTACCGGCAATTGTTGCAGATAGTTAACAGGTCATGGATGTTACGAATTCATCGAAATTAAAAATTCTTCGTTTGTCTTTGTCCCGCGCATTTGAGATTGAAGAAATTCCATTGATTCCTGAGAATTCATGTCAGCAAGGTGATTACGCAATATCCAAATCCGTTGCAGAGTATCTTTATCTAAAAGCAGATCATCACGACGTGTGCTTGATGCGGTAAGATCAATAGCAGGGAATATCCGTTTGTTTGATAACTTCCTGTCCAATTGAAGCTCCATGTTACCAGTTCCCTTAAACTCTTCGAAAATTACTTCGTCCATTTTAGATCCGGTTTCAGTCAGAGCCGTCGCCAGGATTGTTAGTGAACCTCCATCTTCAATATTTCTTGCAGCTCCGAAGAAGCGCTTTGGCTTATGAAGTGCGTTTGCATCAACACCACCTGACAGTATCTTTCCTGAGGCGGGCGCGACAGTATTGTAAGCTCTCGCCAACCGGGTGATTGAATCGAGAAGTATAACTACATCATGACCACATTCAACCATTCTCTTGGCTTTCTCGAGCACAATATTTGCAATTTTTACATGTCGTTCGGCTGGCTCATCAAATGTTGATGAAACAACTTCGGCACGTACACTTCTGGCCATATCTGTGACCTCTTCAGGACGCTCATCTATCAGTAGGATAATCAGGTAAACTTCGGGGTGGTTTTTTGCTATCGCATTGGCAACGTCCTTCAACAGCATGGTTTTACCAGTCTTAGGTTGAGCTACTATCAATCCGCGCTGACCTTTCCCTATTGGGGTAAAAAGATCAATAATTCTTGTTGAGTGATTGGCTGTATCTACAAAGAGATTCAGTTTTTCAGTAGGGAAAAGAGGCGTTAGATAGTCAAAAGGTACTCTATCACGCACTTCAGCAGGTATACGACCATTAATAGCTTCAACACGGACTAAAGGAAAATACTTTTCGCCCTCCTTAGGCGGACGAATGCTCCCTCTTACAGTATCACCCGTTTTCAACCCAAATAATTTGATCTGCGATTGGGATACATAAATATCATCAGGAGAGGACAGATAGTTGTAATCTGATGATCGTAAGAAGCCATAACCATCAGGCATGATTTCCAGAATCCCTTCATTAACAATTACGTTGTCAAAATCCATATTGATCGCCGGCTCCTGATTCCTGCTTTGATTTGGATTGTTTGGATTTTGGCGGCGCTCAAATTTCTTTTGATCACCTGGAGGCCCTGACTTAGACTCTTTGACCCTTTCAGTATTTTCTGCTGGATTCTGATCCTCCGGAGTACTTTGATCTTCTCCAGAATTTTGGCTTTCAGAAGTGTTTTGAGTTTCAGACGAATCATTTATCGCATCCTGCTGCGAAATTTCATCATCTTCAGGAAAATCGAGTGTTCTCGTATTATCAAGGTGAACCTCCTGATGTTGCTTGGTTTCATTTTTGGATTTCAAACTCCTTACGCGCTTGCGGGGTTTCCCGTCTGCAGCATTACCGTCACTTTCGAAATTACCAGAAATTACTTCCTGGGCAACAGGAGGGTTCGCAGAATTTTCTACGATCTTGTGTATAAGATCCTGCTTACGTAGGCTATCAGTGTCGGCTACACCAAGGTTTTGAGCAATTTCACGAAGCTCAGAAACGAGCTTTTCGTTCAATTTAGTACTATCCAGCATTAAATATGGTTTATAGTTTTGGGATTTTTTTTCAATAAATCTATCCTGGAGAACGACAACACAAAAAATTAAGAAAGTTATATCTTGAAATTATTGTGATTTCCTGAATTCAGGTATAAATTGAGATTACAGCACAATGCTATACAATAAATTGAAATAATCAAAATTTTTAATTCTTTTTTTAAGTGCAAGACACCTTCTTTATTTAATTTCGCTCAAATTTAGTCCTTGATGAACAGACAACAACTTATTGAGCAGATAAAGAAAAAAAAATCCTTTTTATGTATTGGACTCGATACAGATATAGAACTGATTCCCCGTTTTCTGCTAGACTTTCCAGATCCTGTTCTCGAGTTTAATAAAAGAATTATCGACTCTACGTACGATCTGTGTGTTGCTTATAAACCAAATAGTGCATTTTATGAAAGCCGCGGCATTGCCGGCTGGCAAAGTCTCATTCAAACATCACAATACATTCCTGCAGGTTGTTTGAGACTTATCGACGCCAAGCGGGGTGATATCGGCAATACTTCCGCAATGTATGCAAAAGCTTTTTTTGACGAAAAATCATCTGGGATGAATTTCGATGCGATTACCGTTGCGCCATACATGGGTATTGAATCTGTAAAACCATTTTTAGAATTTGAGGGAAAGTGGGTTGTTTTGCTAGTCCTCACATCTAATGAAGGGGGGAAAGACTTTCAGTTTTTGAAAATAGGTGATCAGTGCCTTTTTGAACGGGTAATCGAGGCCGCAAACGGCTGGGCCGGAAATGACCGCATGATGTATGTAGTAGGTGCAACAAGAAGTGAAGAATTTAAGGCTATCAGGAAGCTTGCGCCTGACCATTTTTTACTCGTGCCCGGCGTTGGGGCTCAGGGGGGCAGCCTACAGGAAGTGTCGCGTTACGGACTTAATAAAGAATGCGGATTATTGGTAAACTCCTCGAGAGGAATCATCTATGCATCGAAAGAAAATGACTTTGCCGAACGAGCCAGAGAAGAAGCATTAAAACTGCAGCAGGAAATGAGTATCCTGCTGGAGGAAAAGGGGATAATTTAACCCGGCAAAAAGGGAGTAAGGAACCAGGATCAAGGAACAAGGATTTGGGCGTGCAAACGCTGCTCAAGTCATAATACCAGACCTGATCTTTCTGACCTTTGATTTTAATCGAAGCTGCTCTAGGTCTTTGCTCCTTGCTCTTTTTTCCTTTGTCAATTTACCGTTTCCTTAAAAATCTCCACCGCTCTATCATCCGACAAAATTCCTGAAAAGAACTGCCGTACATTACCCTATGGCCATTCCTGAAGATTTTCTGCATTACCTCTGGAAGTTCCGTCTGTTTGATCAGAAAAGCTTACACACCATTTCCGGCGAGTCCATTCAGATTTTGAATGTGGGAGTGCATAACAGCCATGCCGGCCCCGATTTTCAGAGCTCTTTAATAAAAATTGGGAATACCTTATGGGCAGGGAATGTAGAAATTCATCTACGCTCGTCGGATTGGGAACGGCATAAACATCAGACGGATGAATCCTACGACAACGTGATTCTTCATGTTGTTGGAAAACATGATCAGGAAATATTTCGTACCGACGGTTCTAATATTGCCGTACTATCCCTCGATAAACTAATTCCGCGAAAAATCACGGATGCGTATTTGCATCTGCTGGAGTGTATGGACTGGATACCTTGCTGTCGTCAAATTTCGAAAATTGATAGTTTTTATATAAGGAGCTGGCTTTACCGCGTGGAAATAGAAAGGCTGGAACAAAAATCTGAATCAATTACGGGTTTGCTGGTTGAGTTTAAGGGTGGGTGGGATGAAGCATTTTATATCTATCTGGCTTCGAACTTCGGTTTCAAGATCAACGCCATACCTTTTGAGATGCTCGCCAGATCGCTGCCGCAAACTTTGCTGGGAAAATATAAGAACCGTCCTCTTCAGATTGAATCCTTGATTTTTGGCCAGGCCGGATTTCTTAACCAAAAATATTCCGATGATTATCCGCAATTACTCACGAAAGAATATAATTTCCTAAAAAAGAAACATAGTTTGCAGTCAGTTGATAAATATATCTGGAAATATCTCAGAATGAGACCTGGAAATTTTCCATCCTGCAGGCTGGCCCAGTTTTCAGCCTTAGTGATTCGTTCTAACCATCTCTTCTCGAAAATTTTAGCCGGTAAGGATATTAAAAGTATCGTCGATATGTTTCACGATCTCCCGGTAAATAGCTATTGGAATGATCATTATCGTTTTGATAAAAGCACTTTCCGCGCAACACCGCGACTTGGAGAGCATTCAATAAATAATATTCTTATTAACACTGTTTCTGTGTTTCTAATGGCTTATGGGCGGAAAACTGGTTCGGCAGAACATATTCACAGAAGTATTAGCCTGCTCGAAATGCTGCCGCCCGAAACAAATACGCTAACAAAACGTTTTAAAGAGATCAACATAATACCAGAAAATGCATTCTTCTCACAGTCGTTAATTCAGTTAAAAAAAGCATATTGCGATGAGAAAAAATGCTTATCTTGTGGGATTGGGACGAAATTATTGAACAAATAGTATGTTACAGCGATTTATAACATTTTTTGAGAAGCGGTCTTTTGGAGTATGTGCTTATCTTGGAGAGCGTTTCAATATTTCTATATCAAAAATCCGTCTGTTTTTTATCTACTCATCTTTTCTGGCAGTAGGTTTCCCTCTAATATTTTATGTTTGCGCAGCGCTAGTGCTCGATATAAGGCATTATATTAAAAGAAAACGATCTGGGGTACTAGATCTTTAAATGAGATCCTTGCTCCTTATGAAAGTATCTTCGCAATCTCCCCAAACCCCTTTTCAGAAGCTTTATCCGCGGCAGTTTTGCCATCTTCAGTGAGGGCATTTACATTTGCCCCAGCTTCAAGCAAGACAATTAAAAGTTCTATATTGCCGTTTTGAGCAGCGGAATGTAAAGGTGTTGCCCCCGACATTTGAACTACATTTACATCTGCACCAGCTTCCAGCAACATCTTTGCTATCATGTCATAATCTGCGGCCACGGCAGAGTGAATTGGATATACATTATACCCATTCCTGGAAGAGATATTAGGATCGGCGCCCTTTAAAAGTAATAGCCTGACCACATCCTCTTGTCCAAAATAGGCTGCCAGGCCAAGCGGTGTAAAACCATCATCAGAGAAATCATGAATGCCATCCGGATTTTCTTTCAGGGCTTCATCCACAATGTCATTTTTGCCAAGAGCTGCTGCTTCGAAAAAACTTATACTTTCTACATGCCTTAAGATGATTTCTGACAATTCGGGCTGTTTATAATAGCAACAAAGCATTAATGGAGATACCTGGTGGCTTGTCAATAAACTGGCAAGTTTTGGATTTGTCGTTAAAAGAGCATTAAGTTCAACACTATTGCCTGTTTGGATATATTCTTCCAGTAAATCCTGACTCATATTCGGGGTTTAATAGATAATTGCCTGTTTGTTAATCAATATTAAATAAAAATAAATAAAATAGGAGTATCAACTATCAAGTATCAAGATCGGTGGATATTAAATTTGAACATCTGGAGCCATTATCCAGCCTTTGAACTGAATTTCTTCTGGAAAATCCCCCAAGTCATGATTTCCTGCCTGCCTGCCGGCAGGTTGATTCTTGCTACTTGATACTCCATTTAACGTTATATTTGTCATTATTAATTAAAATATCGGATGCCCCTAAGAGGAAATCAATTCAGAAATGAAAATTCATTTCGTGATGAACCCAAGTCAAAAATCACCGTAAAATCGAGAATTCCCAGGGAGGGAGTTGAGGTTATGCCTAAGTTCAAACTCAATGATGATCGAACAGTAAAGATCATTGGGCTATTCTTCCTTATCCTTTCTTTATATTTTATGGTAGCCTTTACATCCTACCTTTTTACCTGGAAAGACGATCAGAGTTATGTGATGGATGCCAATGGAGGATGGCGTAACCTTTGGAAAACCCAGGCAGAGCTGACCGATATGGGACTGAGTCAGCCAGTGGTTGAGAACTGGCTCGGAAAGTTTGGGGCATTACTTTCGCATCAATTTATTTACGAGTGGTTTGGCATAGCATCTTTTATCTTTATCGGAGTGTTCTTTGTTGTGGGATATCGTATGCTTTTTAAAATAAAAGTCTTATCTATTTCCAAGACACTTTCCTATTCTTTTTTTCTACTCATATTCATCTCATTATCGCTCGCATTTTTTCATGCTTTTTTAACAGATTATCCCCATTATCTGGAGGGTGAATTTGGTTTTTGGACGAATCGCCTGTTGCAGGCTCAAATAGGAAACGCGGGAACGGCGGGACTCTTAGCTTTTGCCGGTTTAACTGTATTGATAATAGCTTATAATATCGATTTTAAAATACCGGAACGAAGCAAAGAGCCGACGAATGTTATACCAGATACAACCGATCAGGTCGAACTTGAAGAAGAAGTCCGTTACGAACCGGTTGAATTTAATTTGCCAAACCGTTCCAGTTCAGACAATGGTTCTTCCAATAAGATTAATCAAAATCTGCCCCCGCTCCAGACAGTCGAAACAATTGATCCGGAACGGCATGTAAACGTTGTTCTAAGCCCTTCGAGGAATGTCCCTTTCGAAACCGCCGGGACATTAGGTAATGAGATTAACATAACGCCGCCGCTTACGATTGAGGTTACTGAAGAGGAGAAAAAATCTACAGAATTGGTCGAACAATTTGGTATGTATGATCCCACCCTGGATCTTTCCAGTTATAAATACCCGCCATTGGACCTTCTCGAAAACTACGGTTCTAATAAAATTGCAGTAAATTCCGAGGAACTGGAAGCTAATAAGAACAAAATCGTTGAGACACTGAATCATTACAATATTGAGATAGACAAGATTAAGGCTACGATCGGTCCTACAGTAACATTATATGAGATCATTCCTGCCCCCGGAGTGAGAATTTCCAAGATTAAGAACCTTGAAGACGATATCGCGTTAAGTCTTGCTGCTTTGGGGATACGAATCATTGCCCCCATGCCAGGTAAGGGAACAATTGGAATTGAAGTGCCTAATCAACATCCTGAAATGGTTTCTATGCGGTCTGTACTTGCTACTGAGAAGTTTCAGAATACTACAATGGACCTTCCGATTGCACTAGGGAAAACAATTTCCAACGAAGTGTACATTGCAGACCTTTCCAAAATGCCTCACTTACTTGTTGCCGGGGCCACGGGGCAGGGTAAGTCAGTGGGTATAAATGCTATACTGATATCTTTGCTATATAAAATGCACCCTTCGCAATTAAAGTTTGTGCTGGTTGATCCCAAAAAGGTAGAGCTTACATTATTCAGAAAGATAGAAAGGCATTTTCTTGCCAAATTGCCCGGAGAGGCAGATGCAATCATTACAGATACTAAAAAGGTCATCGCAACTCTTAATTCTCTTTGTATAGAAATGGATCAGCGGTACGACCTCTTAAAGAACGGCCATGTAAGGAATCTTAAGGAATATAATCAGAAGTTTATCAGCAGAAAGCTTAATCCAAATGACGGTCATCGTTTTTTACCCTTTATTGTATTGATAATTGATGAATTTGCGGATCTGATGATGACCGCAGGGAAAGAAGTCGAGGCACCTATAGCCCGGATTGCTCAACTTGCCCGCGCAGTGGGAATTCATTTAGTCATAGCTACTCAGAGGCCCTCAGTTAATATTATCACGGGGACAATTAAAGCCAATTTCCCGGCTCGTTTAGCTTTCCGCGTATTATCAAAAATTGACTCCAGGACTATACTTGATAGCGGTGGTGCTGATCAGCTTATAGGAAGGGGAGATATGCTTCTATCTACCGGAAGTGACCTTATAAGAATACAATGTGCTTTCGTAGATACTCCGGAAGTAGAACGCGTGTCAGAATTTATCGGTTCCCAGCGCGGCTATCCTTCCGCATTCATGCTTCCCGAATATGTGGACGAAAACTCAGAATCTTCTATCAAAGACTTTGATGCGTCAGACCGCGATCAGTTCTTTGAAGAAGCTGCCCGACTCATTGTCATGCACCAGCAAGGTTCCACATCATTAATCCAACGGAAACTGAAATTGGGTTATAATCGTGCAGGTCGGATCATAGATCAGCTTGAAGCAGCCGGAATTGTTGGACCGTTCGAGGGAAGCAAAGCGCGGGAGGTATTAATACCCGACGAGTATTCTTTGGAACAGTTCTTGGGTACACTAGATCAGAAAGAGTAACATTAAACAAAATAGAATTAAAAATAGAATATGAAGAAGTTAGTGATATGCGCATTCGTAATTTTGGGATCAGCTTGGAACCTGATGGCGCAAAGTGAGGTGAAAGCAAAGGCGATTCTCGCAGAAGTTAGTAAAAAATATAAGGCCTATGACGTCATTAAAACTGATTTTTCCTACACATTGGAAAATCCACAGGCTAAGATTAAAGAAACTCAGGCAGGAACATTATTTGTCAGGTCAAAAACTAATAAGTATAAGGTCATCCTAAAAGGCCAGGAGTTAATAAGCGACGGTAAAAACCAGTGGACGTATTTAAAGGCAGATAAAGAAGTTCAGTTAAGCGAGGTCGATAACAATGCTGAAGGAATTAATCCTGCAAAAATCTTTACGATTTATGAGAAGGGATTTAAATCAGTGTATACTAACGACACTAAGGCGGCAAATGGACGTATGATTCACAATATAGATCTTACACCAACCGATTCAAAACGTACGTTTTTCAAGGTTCGTTTGCAAATCGACAAATTAAATAAACAAATTACTAACGCAGTAATCTTTGATAAGAACGGTAATAAGTACACGTATACTATCAAAACATTCACGCCTAATGTCAAAGTTCCCGAATCCACCTTTGCATTCGATGCCAAAAAGTATCCCGGTGTGGAGGTTGTTGATTTGCGCTAATTCGGACCTGAATTTTTATAGAAGGGCTTAAACTTAAATGTTTAAGCCTCTTTTTTTTTATTTTTGAGACCTAATGGCCTTATCATATACTCAGCACACACTTGAAAAGCTGGAATCATTGCTAAAATCGCTTGGTTTCAAGTTGCGCTATGAAAAAGGGAATTTTAAAACAGGGGCATGTATTTTAGAACAGAGCAGGATAATCATAGTCAATAAATTTTCTAATTTAGAAAACAAGATCCTCTCACTTGCAGATCTACTGCAGAATACTGAAACGGACGACACTTTATTGGATGAAAAGCAAAAAGCTTTTCTTTATTTATTAAAACAAACTAAGCTCGAGTTTTGAAGGTTACATTTCTAGGAACAGGAACTTCTCAGGGCATACCTGTCATTGCTTGCGACTGTGAAGTCTGCATATCAGAAAATAAGCACGATAAGCGATTGCGTGTATCAGTTCTTATTGAACATCAGGGTAAGTCTATTGTAGTTGATGCGGGCCCTGACTTTCGATATCAAATGCTGCGTGCAGGAGTAAGGCATCTTGATGCGTTGCTATTCACACACGAACATAAAGATCATGTTGCCGGGCTCGACGACGTCAGGGCATTCAACTACAAGCAGCAGTCAGAGATTAACGTGTACGCTGATTTACGTGTGCAACAAGCTTTAAAACGAGAGTTTCACTATATATTTTCGGAAGCCAAATACCCGGGAATACCCCGTTTGGAATTGCATGAAATAAGGGCTGATCAGCCTTTTACCGTAGCAGGTATTGAAATTATCCCAATTTCGGTAATGCATTATAAACTCCCTGTATTTGGTTATCGCATAGGCGATTTTACATACATTACTGATGCGAAGACAATAGATAACGAAAATATTGAAAAGATACGTGGCTCTAAAATTCTTGTTATCAACGCCCTTCAGAAGGAGAGCCATGTTTCTCATCTTACTTTTGACGAAGCTATTGATTTGGCCCAGGAAATAGGGGCAGCGGAAACATATCTAACACATATTAGTCACCGTCTGGGCACCCATGCTAACATTTCCGTGGAATTGCCTAACGGAATTGCTTTGGCATATGATGGGCTTGAACTACACAGTTAACTATCAATTTGCCCTAAAGATCGAAGCCGGGTGGTTGGATATTCCCATAGCTTTTCCCAGTAGCTTATTCTCCTAATGACCCTCGACGGCAGGGAAATGCAAAGCGACATCTTCTTAAAAAACACTGAGATATCACTTAAAACTTATCCGATCGGGCTATGCGCCTGTTGTCCTACGCTGGCCTACCGTGTACCCACATCTTTTCAAACTTAATGACCCTGAAGGGGTCAAATGTTTATAGAAAATCATGCTATCCCGTTTTGCCGACCCCGAAGGTGGTCGTATATGATGACGCTTAACACATGCGACCACCTTCGGGGGTCGACCAATCTATCCCCAGGTCGTTATCTATAAACATGTGACCACCTTCGGGGTCGGTTGCTCTCCAACTAATAGAAGGAATAATTATTTGTGGGTACACGGTAGCGCTGGCGCGGGTGGAATGGTAAACTGTATAGCCATATCCGTATAAGACCAAAGATAAACTTATAGAGCGAACTAAAAGACGTAATATCAAATCGTTGATTTGTTCGGAGTTTGTTCGGAGTTTATAGGGAGTTTCTAAGGATACAATAAGAAAAATGATTGTATAATAACTTACTAATTTATATATAATATCTTTTTTGTAAATTAAAAATAATGTATATTGAATTTCTTTTTAAGTAAACTTTAAGCATGAGTTATGGCAAGAATAAATAATGGTATAATGGGAGGCTTCAGTGGTAAAGTTGGAACCGTTGTGGGATATACAAGGATGGGACAAGCGTGTATGCGTAGTCTCCCAAGGAAAAGTTCAAAAGCGCCCAGTGAGGGCCAGTTGATTAACCGCAAAGCAATGAAATCTGCGATGGCCTGGTTGAAGCCTATTAACGAGTATGTTCGTGTTGGCTTCCAGAATTATTCTGCAAAGCAGCATGGTTTTGGGAGCGCGGTTTCCTATAATAAGCTAAATGCTCTTCGTGAAGATAAAACCTTAGATCCCTCAATGGCAATGATCGCCTGCGGCGAGCTACCTGCGCCGGAGGGAGTTGTAGTAAGTAATCCTGAGCGAGGTATTTTGGAATTTACATGGCCGGCCGATATACAAAATAAGGATCGTGTTCTTATACTGGCATATTCGAATGAAAAGGATATAATCGGTGACCTGTGCGGTGCCAGAAGAAAAGAAGGAAAGCAGGTCCTGGACTGTGGAATCCTGATTGGAAAAGAAGCAGACATCTATATGGCTTTTGTCTCAGAAGAGCGGGATAAAAGCTCGAATAGTGTGTATTTGGGGAGAATATTGGTAGAATAACATAGCCTGTAATATTAAGGACTAGCCATCCTCCAAAAAAAAACCGGACTATGAATTGCTCAAAGTCCGGTTGTGCCCAGGAGCAGATTCGAACTGCCACACCCGTTAGGGCGCCACCCCCTCAAAGTGGTGCGTCTACCAATTTCGCCACCTGGGCATTGTGTGTATCAAGTATCAGGTATCAGGTATCAAGATACGGTGTTCACTAAATATCAAGTAACTTATTGTACCTTTTCAAACGTGCCCGAAACGAGACTCGAACTCTCCAGAATTGTACTCCAACGGCTTCTGAGACCGCAACGTTTACCAATTTCGCCATCCGGGCATTCTTTCTTTCCTTAAATCGACCTAAGTTCATTCTCATTTGTCAGTGAGATTCCGGGATTAGATCGTGAAAGAGTGTGCAAATATATATGTTTAGGTCATTATTTCTAATTATGGATTACTTTTTTATGCTATATCATTCCCTCATCCAATAAACTATAATATCCCTCTTTACTAATTATCAAATGATCAAGCACTTCTATATCCAATAGTTTTCCTCCTTCCTTCAATTTCCTCGTCAAATTGATATCTGATTCACTAGATCTTAGATTTCCCGAAGGATGGTTGTGAATTAAAATAATCTGAGAACTTGCACTTTTTACAGCTGCTGCATGTACCGACCCCTTATTAGTTGGACAAAAGTTGTGAATTAGTTGTGTAATAAATGTCTGAATTTAGCAGTAATTTTTCTTCTGTAGATTCAGTTTCCTGATTATTTTCGATCATTGATATCTGGTCGCTTGCCTGCTCTCTAACTAGTTCTCTCTTGGCTTGGGTGATGTGGATATTTTCTTCCCATTTCACTCTTGGAATCATTCCGATCATCCAATATGCAGGCCACTCTCGGCAACTTCGATCATTGTTTCCAGTGCAATGTTCTTTAATTGGGCATGTGCAAGCGCCTTAGTCAGTTCTTCTATCTTGCTAATGAGTAATTTTGATTCTTGACTTTCGGTCATAGCCGAAGGCTTTTAAGAACTTTGCGCATTTAACAAGGTAACCAAATTGTCCTTGCCCTGCCAATGGATTATAGTAGTCCGTGGTATACCGTACCTTCTGCTGGCTTCTCGCTGACCAATTAAACCCGATTTCAGTTCCTTTAAAATTTTGCTTTTGGTATTCTCGTCTAATCTACCCCACATCTTCCGGTTTTCGAGAGTGACTTTCCCCTTTATAACAGTTTTTGTTTTCATGTATGCTTGGCTTTAATGACAAGCTATGGCAGGACGAGACAGGTCCGCAATTGTGCAAACGCTAAAACAGCTATCAATACCACTGCAACAATTGATTGATTTCTATATTTCATGGTAAAAATTAGGGTAACAATTCCGTCTTAGCGAGAATTAAATTTCTACCACAACAGAATTATCCCTCACTCCCAGCTTTGTTAAATACCCCTGAATGGCATCCATCATGGGTGGAGGGCCACATATATAAAAATTTTTATCAAAGTCGTCAATGTTCTCTTTCAAAAACTTTTCTGTAATGATGCCATGTGCATAACCTGCTACAGCTTCATCAGATAATATATTGATAAATCCATCGCACAGTAAATCCTTCAATTCCTTTTCGTGTATAATATCAGCTTTTGTTTTGTTAGCAAAAATCAATTTATTACCTCCGATCTGATTAATGGACTTCAAATCCCTGAAAATAGAAAGAAAAGGAGTGACGCCGGCGCCTCCGGCAATAAATACACCTTCGCCTTTGTAAGCAATGGCGCCCCATACCTCATGAATGATCAATTCATCCCCCGTTTTTAAGCTCAATAATTCATTGGTAACACCTTTGTGCGAAGGATATGTTTTTATAGTGAATTCCAGCTGATCTTCATCCGGTAAATTAGTGAACGTAAAAGGCCTTTTTTCTTTCTTCCATTCCTTTTTATTGATTGCAATCTCCGTTGCCTGGCCGGGAGTAAATAGGTAGTTATCGGGTTTCTCCAATACAATTCTCAGCACATCATGTGTTACATGGCTAAGTGATTTTATTTTTACGATATGAGATTTCATTTTGCAATTTAATTATTTAAAATATAATTTATAATTTAAACTAAAAGGATATAATTATTTTTTAAGCTATATATTTCAGAAATTCATCCTTTCTGGCAGCCTCTAAAAAAGCCCCGCCGTATTCAGACGTTATCGTACTACTGCTACTATCCTTTATTCGAGCCTGTCGAGGTTTTCATCTAGACTACTAATTACAAAAAGGTGTGACATTTGAGAAGAGGTTTGCGATTCGCAGGTCGCCATGCTAGAGAAGCAAAAAGATTTTATAGGATATGGTGAAACCATCGTACAAAATATCCAGGAGCTTCTACAAAATGCTCTGCTTGCCTTTAGCAATGAGAATGACAGACTACTAGGGTAGATTTGTCCTGGTTGTAAACCAAGACAACAGCGTTGGAGCATAGCGAGTGAATCGTAGCGTAGTACAATTCATGAGTGTGGTCTGGCGACGCCATTGATTGGAAGGATCCTGATAAAATTCCCATTTATCCATAATTTGACAGCTGTGTTTTTATTAGCTATTCTAAGATCGAATAATTATTAACTATTGAATAATTTTATTAATTATAAATATGAAGCGGTTCTATGGATTGTATTGTCGCACCTTTCAAGATAGATTGTAAAAGAGTGTGCAATTATATATTTTTAGGTCATAATTTCTTGTGAACTTTGAATTTTTTGAAGGAGAAAAGAATTTTATCGATATTTTTATCGTTCAGTATTAAATTCAGATACATGATGAAAAATTCATTATTGATATTTCTTTTTCTAATTGGCATTAATGATGTTTTTTCACAGAACAAAGATGCGCTGATGGGCAAATGGCTAACCACATCCGGCGACGCTCAGATTCTGGTCTATCCCACTGGAGGCAAGATTTCAGGAAGAATTGTATGGTTGAAAAAGCCTAATGATAATGCGGGGAAGTCGGAAACAGATAACAATAATCCTGATCCAAAGCTCGCGGAAAGACCGATAATTGGCTTGGAGATGCTAAAGGGTTTCACTTATTCCAATGATGGTGTTTGGGAAGGAGGAACTATTTATGATCCTAAAACTGGAAAAACATATAGCTGTAAGATTAGCATGATAAATCCGAATCAGATTCATGTGAGGGGCTTCGTCGGAATATCTATATTGGGAAGAACTGAAACATGGTCGAGGGTTCGGTGAAGAATTGCCTGCTTACATTTGCTTTATGGCTAATCGGAATTTGTGCATTGTATTGCCAGGATGTTAGAACTTTACAGACTGGCACGAAAACCAGTATCCGCGGTTTATCTGTTGTTGACAATTTAATAGCCTGGGTTAGCGGTAGCAATGGCTGGACATCAGTAACCACCGATGGGGGATTAAGCTGGAAATGGAATCAAATACCCGGCTATGAAAAATTTGATTTCAGGGATATTGAAGCTTTTTCATCTTCAGATGCTATAATTGTAAGTGCAGGTTCTCCGGCCGTTATTCTTCTGACACAAAACGGAGGCAGTACCTGGAAAGAAGTTTATAAAAATGAATCGCCTGATATCTTCCTCGATGGAATGGATTTCCAGAACCGTCAAAACGGTGTGATATATGGAGATCCGATAAAGAATAAAATGCAGCTGTTGAGAACCTATAACGGCGGAATAAGCTGGAAGAATATCAGCAATAATTTGAAAGTTAATTTGATTGATGGCGAAGCCTCCTTCGCTGCCAGCGGAACGGGAATCCGTATTTTGAAAAATGGCAGGACTTTTATAGCCACCGGGGGTAATCAATCGAGGATATTTGTTTCAAGAAAGTTAGGAAATTCATGGAATGAGTATCCTTGTCCGATTATCCAGGGGAGAAGCTCCGCGGGACCATTTTCAATTGCTTTTATTAACAACAAAAAAGGAATGGCGGTGGGTGGCGATTACTTATTGGATACCCTCAGTTCAAATAATATGTTATTAACCAGGAATGGAGGTAAATCATGGCAGAAGCCGCTAACGGCACCGTTCGGATATAAATCAGCCGTTGAGTATATAACTAAGAAACTAGTTATCGCGACCGGCACATCGGGGACGGATATTTCAAAGGATGGCGGCATGACCTGGGAAAACCTAACCAAAGAAGGTTTTAACGCGGTGAGAAGAGCTAAAGGTGCTTCCTTGGTTCTGCTAGCAGGGAGTAATGGAAAAATATCAATATTTCAATACCCAGAATGAGCGTTTTAGTATTTATAAGAATGATAATTTATTTAATGTATCTTTATTCATCGGCCATATGATTTATCCAAATCTATACCGAATAATCGCGTTTAAGCTTGTTCTGAAAAACAAATAACCAATGATCTCTAAAGCATTTAATTATATTAAAAACATCCGCACGACAGGAGCAGTTTATGAATCTTCCCGTTTCGTATCACGTAACATTACCCATGAGATAAGTGCACATAAACCCCAGGTAGTTATAGAACTGGGAGCTGGCAGCGGTAATATCACCGAACGGATTCTCTCAAAACTTCACCCCGAATCAAAGTTATATTGCTTTGAAATTGAACCGCAATTTTACGCCAAACTCGAAAATATACAAGACTCCAGATTTCATCTGATCAAGGAATCAGCTGCAGACGTAACCAAATACTTTGAATTGTCTTCGGTTGATATAATCATTTCAGGCTTACCATTAAGCCTTTTTGATAATACTGATCGAAGTCAGCTTCTCAACGATTGCTATTGCTTACTAAAAAAAGGAGGGGTATATCGCCAGTTCCTTTATTCTCTTCAAAAGAACTATTTCATGCCTATATTCGACCGAATGGAAATGAGTGTTGAAATGAATCTACCTCCTGCTGTGCTGTATTCTTGCTATAAATTGAATTAGTAATATAAATTAGATTAACTATTTAATCAGCAAAATTGTTCATTCCCCATTTCAGCTTTTTTTGATTTTTCTAACCCTATTTTTCGCGCGTTAACGCGGTACTGTTTAGCCAAAGATCTTAGATTTTTTCATCTCCACATTTGCTAATTCTCACATTTCCTCATTCTCAAATTTGCTGATTCTCTCACTGGATATTTCCTAACTTGCTCCCATGAATTTGGAGTTCAATAAAAACGAAGATATCAATAAGCAGCTTCTATACGAGGTTAAAAACAGGCTTAAAGTTATATATGCCGGAGGTGGAGAAAAAGCAGCAGCAAAGCAGAAAGAGAAAGGAAAAATGCTTGCACGCGAGCGGATAGTATATTTGCTTGACAAGAATACTACCTGGCTTGAGATAGGTGCTTTTGTTGCGGAGGACATGTATAAAGAGTATGGCGGATGCCCCTCTGCAGGAGTAGTTTGCGGTATTGGCTACGTTTCAGGCAGACAATGCATGGTCATTGCCAATGATGCCACTGTTAAGGCGGGTGCATGGTTTCCCATGACCGCAAAGAAGAACCTCAGGGCACAGGAGATTGCAATGGAGAATCGCCTTCCGGTAATTTACCTGGTTGATTCTGCAGGAGTTTTCCTTCCCGTTCAGGACGAAATATTTCCAGATAAGGAACACTTCGGACGCATTTTCAGGAACAATGCGATAATGAGCAGCAGCGGAATAGTCCAGATTTCAGCGATTATGGGCTCTTGTGTGGCAGGAGGAGCATATTTGCCAATCATGAGTGACGAAGCAATGATTGTTGAAGGCACTGGATCAGTGTTTCTTGCCGGAAGTTATCTGGTAAAATCAGCTATCGGCGAAGACATTGATAATGAATCGCTTGGAGGGGCATCCACTCATTGCGAGATATCAGGTGTGACTGATTACAAACACCCAAACGACAGCTCCTGTCTGGACTCTATCAGGAAAATCATGAGTATGATTGGCTCGCCGAAAAATGCCGGTTTCGACAGGATAAAACCAGCCCCACCTAAACTGGATGAGCAGGAAATTTATGGTATACTTCCAGGAAACAGAGAGAGCCCTTATGATATGAGGGAGATAATTAAACGTCTGGTAGATGGATCAGAACTGGAGGAATATAAAGA
Source organism: Daejeonella sp. (assembly GCF_046590655.1). GTDB lineage: Bacteria > Bacteroidota > Bacteroidia > Sphingobacteriales > Sphingobacteriaceae > Daejeonella. The sequence goes on along the minus strand of NZ_JBKJUM010000170.1, from coordinate 7,140 downwards.
ACTTTACGGGCAAAGTATTATTTGCGGACTCGCAAGAATTGATGGATGGGCCGTAGGTATTGTAGCCAATCAGCGCAAGGTTATTAAAAGTAAAAAAGGAGAAATGCAGATTGGAGGTGTGATCTATTCTGATTCAGCCGACAAGGCCACGCGTTTCATAATGAACTGCAATCAAAAAAAGATCCCTTTGGTATTTCTTCAGGACGTTACTGGGTTTATGGTTGGAAGCAGGTCTGAACAGGGTGGGATAATTAAAGATGGGGCCAAAATGGTAAACGTCGTTGCCAATTCAGTTGTACCTAAATTCACCATTGTAATGGGAAATTCGTACGGAGCGGGCAATTATGCAATGTGCGGCAAAGCTTACGATCCCAGACTAATATTCGCGTGGCCCTCAGCTAAAATAGCCGTAATGGGTGGCTCTCAGGCCGCAAAAGTACTTCTACAAATAGAAGAAGCGTCGCTTAAATCGAAAGGAGAGGTGATTACCAGCGAGAAAGAAGTTGAACTGTTGAAAAATATAACCGATAGGTACGACAGGCAAACTACACCTTACTATGCTGCATCAAGGTTATGGGTCGATGGGATCATAGACCCCTTGGAAACAAGAAAAGTTATTTCGATGGGTATTGAAGCTGCGAATCAGTCACCAATTGAAAAGCAATTTAATCCGGGGGTGATACAGACGTGAAGTCGGAGGTCTGAGGTCTGAGGTCTGAGGTCTGAAGTCTGAAGTCTGAAGTCTGAGGTCTGAAGTCGGATACTTTCTTACGTACCCCTTGCGTCAGACTTCAGACCTCCTTAAAATCTTATATAATGAATAAAATACTTCTTGCACTTTCTTTGCTATCCGCGATTCAGGTAATGGGACAATCTTCAAAATTGCATAATAAGGCAATTGTGGTCGATACTCACGGTGATATTATGTCTGATCAGATTAAATTCGGAATAGACATAGGCAAGCGCCAAACGGGAGGAAATTTCGACCTGATAAGGGCTAAAGAAGGTGGACTTGATGTTCAGGTATTTTCAATATGGTGCGATGCTTCAGGGGGTTTCGCGATGGCAAACCGTCAGATTGATTCATTAGTTGCTCTTGCAGCCAGACATCCGGGCATGTTCAAATTGGTTAGGACAGCATCTGAACTTAAGTTGGTTGTTAAATCTAAAAGAATGGCGGGAATGATCGGGGTAGAGGGTGGACACATGATAGAAAGCAAGATGGAATACCTGGAGGCTCTTGCTGCGAGGGGTATGACTTACATGACCTTGACCTGGAATAATAGTACTCCATGGGCTAGTTCAGCGTACGATGAAACGTTTAGAAAGGACAGTCTAAAACATGTGGGTCTGACTGATTTAGGGAAGCAAATCGTCAAACGGATGAATGAACTGGGAGTTATCGTGGACCTTTCTCATGTTGGTGAGAAGACCTTTTATGATGCAATAAGCACATCTACAAAACCCGTTATGGCATCACATAGCTCAGCCTATGTGTTTAACGCACATCAGAGAAACTTAAAAGATGATCAGATCAAAGCAATTGCGAGAACCGGGGGAGTAGTTTTTGTTAATTTCTATAGTGGTTTCCTGGATAGTACTTATACAAGGAAACAGCAAAAATTTAATGCTGATCACAAGGCTGAGCTGGATGAATTGACAAAGAAAACTAACCTTTCGAACGCCCAAAACCAAATAAATGCTAAGTATGGCCAGGAGATTAATGATATGCGTGCTCCGCTCGATCTGCTCGTCGCTCATATTGACCACATGGTTAAACTTGTTGGATCTGAGCACGTCGGACTGGGAGCGGACTATGATGGCGCAGAATCTTATCCTCAGCATTTAGATGATGTTTCAGATTATCCGGTATTAACTGAGGCACTTATTAAGAAAGGCTATTCTACGAAGGATATAAAGAATATTTTGGGGGCAAACTTTATTCGATTGTTAAAAGCAAATACATTAAAATAAACGTGGTTTCTTGTGCGGTTTCCTGTCTTGCCAGAGCACCACAGAATCGACTAAAATAAACCCGAACTCTATATATTCCACCAATAAGTCAGTTTTAACACCAGAAAACGGTTTTTCACTGAAAAAGGGTTAGGCAAATAATTATCTGTATATACGATAAACAGATCTGAAGCTGGTTTATATCTCCATTGCAGCCGGGTATTGATATTCAAATTGTCCCTTTGCTCATTGTATTGCACAAATCCGGTGAAGAATAACTTATTGGTCATTGTGACATCCAGGCGCGGACCAACCAGCCAGAATTTTGTTCGGTCCCACGGCTGCGGAAGTTTAATATCATTGTAACTGGAGCTAAGTGCCAAACTAACAAAAGGCTGGAAACGATATCCAAATTCTGAATTTATATTGAGGCGTGTGCCGTCGGCATAATATCCCCCATAGCGGGTGGAGAAAGCATATGTGAACAAACTTTGAGGACGGGACACGAAATCAGTACCCCACGCTTTCCAATGGTGTTCAGAACCTGTAGGAAGGGTTGCTCCCCCTAAATTTGTTGGATCAAATGGTCTCAGTAATTTAACATAATCGCTTGCTACATATGCTGAGAATGTCGCCCGGCTTCTAAAATTAATATTATAGGCCAGGTAGGTGGTGTTATCTGTACGGTTAAATGATTGATCGAAATAGTTTGCTGAAACGATCTTCGGTCCATGGCTCACCAGATTACCTTTTTTGGGGAAGAAAAGGTATGCGGCCTGAGGATTTAGGTTAATATAACCGGTGCGGGGTACATAACCCACTTCTGCATTATAATTGCGCCCAACAATTTCTTGCTGCCAGTTAATATTCCAGTTACCACTGATGTAATTTAGATTGGCAGCCTGCATAAAATCATTCCCTTTTCTGCCGGGACTAAAAGATTTCATTATAACGGCTTTTCCTGTCCACGTATTTGTGGAAGAAGCCAGATTATATTCCAAACCAGCATTTCTATTAAATCTGGATACGGCAGCAGTTGCATGCGATGGCTGGTAATCCATCGACTGCTTATTTACAAAAAGCGCACTTATACTAGAGCGGGCGAAAACCTTCCGCTGCAGCGACATTACCGCAAAATTTTGGGAAGGGAGGGTGTTGCCGACTCGTGATGTCTGCATATCCATCAGTCCGATCCTCCAGTCTTTGTTGAGCTTACCGCTTAACCGCGCCCCAAATTGAATAGGAACTCCAAGTCCTATACGCCTGGAAAAGAATGGCCTGATATTAGAATAGCCGTAATTTGAAAACAAGTCTCCGTTTTCTAGAAAATACTGCCTCCTTTCAGGGAAAAATAGCTCGAAACGATCTAAATTAGGAATTTGCCTGTCTACCTCAACCTGGGAATAATCCGGGTTGACAGTTAGGTCAAGATTGAGTGATGATGTAACCGCAACTTTTACATCGCCGCCAACTTCACGTTTATAGTCACGAGTGACTGGCGAAATGAGATGATTGTTAGATACTCCGCCCAGCAAATATGGAATGACTGAAATATTTTGTCCAGGCACAGGAGGAGCCTGGTCCCAGATTAAGTTGCCTGTGTACGCGAGGGATGCTGTTGGAAACTGACGCGGAACAGGTGCCCAGCTGGATTTTTCTGTAGACTTTAAATCAAGCCTGCTGAAATTTATACCCCATTCCGTTATACCTGCTTTATACCGTATCGATTTAAAGGGGATGGCTGCTTCAAAAATCCATTTGTCTTCGTAATTTTTCACGGAAGATATCCATTTATTATCCCAGCTCAGATCTACCTTGCTTCCATCAAACATAATTCCATCCCATTGTGCTCCTGCAGCATTTGAACCGAAGGAAAATCCATTTGTTTTATCATCAAATGGATCCATGAACAAAAGAAAATTATCGTTTTTATTGAATGAAAAATCTCTGCGAAGTGATTCTACGAAATAAGGGCCGGGTTCATGGTAGCAGATGGCTATGATATATAGATTCTCTTTATCGTAGCTCATCATAACATCTGTTCGCAGTTTGGCAAAACTCGTATCCATTGGCTGAACCATATAAAAATTGGAAGCGATGTTTGCTTCCGTCCAGGTACGGTCATCAGCTATCCCATCAATTTTAATTTCAGATGATGCCGGTTTTAGCTTTAACTGATATGAAACATTCTTCTTTTGGGCTTTAGTGCATATGGGTAGTTGGAGGAATATTAATATAAGGATCGTAAGGCTGGGGAGGCTTCTAAACATCGTAGAGATTTATCTAATTTCCGCAATTATAAGATTTTTTATGGACTGATACCGATTGGATTCTTAAACGTTACGGAAAATATTTTTAGATGAACGCTTGAATAAAGAATTTGAGTTCCCAATTTTAGACCAGTGTATCTTTGCCGGCTAGAAAAATACCTTAAAAGATTATAGAATAGCCTGACAATTGTGTATTGTTGATGCGCATTCAAAGTTTTAAATTTGCTTTATAAAAAAATATTATGTCTCAAGAAACCGAACACGTACAATGCCTTATAATAGGTTCAGGTCCAGCGGGTTATACTGCTGCAATCTATGCCGCGCGAGCTGACCTGAAACCTGTTATGTATACCGGGATGGTTCCAGGCGGCCAATTAACTCAGACCACAGATGTAGAAAATTACCCCGGATATCCTGAAGGAATAATGGGGCCTGAGATGATGGAGGATTTCAGAAAGCAGGCAGAAAGGTTTGGAACTCAAATCCGTTTTGGGTATGTTACAAAAGTTGACTTCTCTGGCACTCCTCATAAAATAGTAATCGACGAAATGAAAACTATTACCGCAGACACGGTGATTATTGCAACTGGAGCCTCTGCCAAGTGGCTTGGGCTTGAAAGCGAACAGAAATATAACGGCTTTGGAGTATCTGCATGTGCCGTTTGCGATGGTTTCTTTTTCAAAGGGCAGGATGTGGCAATTGTAGGAGCAGGAGACACAGCAGCGGAAGAGGCTTCTTATTTATCCAAGCTTTGTAAAACAGTTCATATGCTTGTTCGTCGTGACGAATTCAGGGCTTCAAAGGCGATGCAACATCGGGTATTAAGTATTCCCAATATAGTAATTCACTATAATACCGATACAAAAGAGATTATGGGTGACGGCAAAAACGTTACCGGGGTTAAAGTTTTCAATAACCGAACGAATGAAGAGAAAATAATAGATGTGAGCGGCTTTTTTGTGGCGATAGGACATAATCCTAACACCGAGATATTTAAGGGCTGGCTTGATATGGATGAGACTGGCTACCTTATTACTAATCCGGATAGCACGAAAACTAATATAGAAGGAGTCTTTGCCTGCGGAGATGCTCAGGATAAATTGTGGAGACAAGCTGTAACTGCTGCCGGAACAGGCTGTATTGCAGCGTTGGAAGCAGAACGTTATTTGGCTGAGAAGGAACATCCAGCGGAGATGAGTTCGCATTAATTGGAATAAAGAGTAAGGAGCAAAGACAGCAAATCGGGAATTTATATTATTTTTAGACAATAATCCTGCTCCTTATTCTTTGTTCTTTGCTCTTTTGACACTTCAGTTACACTTAACAGTTCCCTATGAGCCAAGCAACCCTCCGTACAAGAACTGCCATCCTTCTTACAGTGGCAATCACAACAATCATACTTATTCTGGCATTATTTTTTTATATCAGAAGGCAGTTTTTTATCACCCGGACTGAGATAACTGAAGATGTGATGGTGGAGAAAATTGTGAGCATGGGTAAGCTCGAGCTGGTAAAATATTCAATGAAGGAGGTGATTGAAAAAAAGGAGATCAGAAATATACTTCCTGATAAACGAATTTTATTTGTAGCAGTCGGGGAAGTTACAGGCTGTATTGATCTCACGAAAATAAAAAAGAGTGATATCGTGCCGTCCGGAGTTGATTCATTAACCGTATTTCTACCGAAACCAGAAATCTGTTATGTCAAACTGGACCATCAGCAATCAAAAGTATATGATGTTTCAGGCGCATGGTTTCCGGGTGATTCAAAAAACATGGTGGAGGATATTTATAAGATCGCTGAAAAGCAGATTCTTGAAAATGCTGGAAAACAGAATATTTTAGGCAAAACCAACGAAAACGCAAAGTTAATTTTCAGGCCTATGCTTGAGAATATTTCTGGTAAAAAGGTTGGGATAGAATTCCGCGAGTAAATATCCTGCTATAATGCATTCCTTGATCTTATTTTTTTAAATTTGAGAAGGAAGAACCTTTACAGCAAGCTGCTTATGCCTTTTCATTATGAATGTATTTAAAAGAATTTCGATTGCGAGTGTATGTGCCTGTTTGTTTATCTCTTGCGCCACGGAGGATAAAAATCCGGTTGTGATTAATAAACCCATTGTTAAAAAGATCACTGAACCTTTCCGATATCATAAGGCAATCGAAGTGAAGCCCGGATTAACTCTTGATATTGTAAGCTGGGGTAGAGGCTCTAATTCTGTAGGGGGTTACCTTGTCTTGAGATCTGATTCCACGCATTTAAATTATCGTTCCTTAACCGGGGAATTGGATGGTAGAATTGTAGATGCCTGGGACATGGATCTGGATTCTGATGGAAATCCAGAACTTTATATTCAATCCAAAGGAGAGGGTGAGGGTTCATATCTTTCTATGTACATCTACGAATACAACGAAAGCGGATCTAATCAACAGATCCGTTTCCCGGAGCTGGGCAGTACGCTGAGAAAAGGATACAAAGGCAGTGATTCAGTATATGTAAAAGACGGAAAATTAATGCGTGAATTTCCTTTATACAGTACGGGCGATTCTGCAAGCAAGGCAACCGGGGAAATACGTAAACTGGAGTATAGTTTAAGGAGCAATAGCTTGAACGTAAAGGAAGTGCAGAAAATTCAGGATTGAGAATGGCGTAAATCGTTATTTTCGAGGATTCCACCCGCTTACCGACCAACCGTGTACCCACATCTTTTCAAACTCTTTTATCTCTTTTTAATGACCCTGAAGGGGTCAAATGTTTATAGAAAATCATGCTATCCCGTTTTGCCGACCCCGAAGGTGGTCGTATATGATGACGCTTAACACATGCGACCACCTTCGGGGTCGACCAATCTATCCCCAGGTCGTTGTCTATAAACATGTGACCACCTTCGGGGTCGGTGGCTCTCCAACTAATA